>NZ_CAUQTU010000005.1:0-146074 GCF_963521255.1 uncultured Streptococcus sp.
TTGAGGTTGTAGATAAGACTGACGAAGTCAGCTCAAAACACTGTTTTGAGGTTGTAGATAAGACTGACGAAGTCAGTAACATATCTATGGCAAGGCGATGTTGACGCGGTTTGAAGAGATTTTCGAAAAGTATTATTAGAAAGTATGTCAGTGATTTCTTCATCTATAAGCAAAAAACTTGAAAAAAGTGAATGTTTACGTTATCATTTTCATATAGAAAGAAAAAGAGGTATTACAGATGGCTATTATCTTACCAGATCTTCCATATGCATACGACGCTTTGGAACCATACATCGATGCGGAAACAATGCATTTGCACCATGACAAACACCATCAAACTTATGTCAACAATGCCAATGCAGCTCTTGAAAAACACCCTGAAATCGGTGAAGACCTTGAAGCCTTGCTTGCTGATGTAGAATCTATTCCAGCTGATATCCGTCAAGCGCTTATTAACAATGGTGGCGGACACTTGAACCACGCTCTTTTCTGGGAATTGATGACTCCTGAGAAAACAGCTCCTTCAGCAGAACTGGCAGCAGCAATTGATGCAACATTTGGTTCATTTGAAGAATTCCAAGCAGCCTTCACTGCAGCAGCAACAACTCGTTTTGGTTCTGGCTGGGCATGGTTGGTTGTCAACAAAGAAGGGAAGCTTGAAGTGACTTCAACAGCAAACCAAGACACACCAATCTCAGAAGGTAAAAAACCAATCTTGGGCTTGGACGTTTGGGAACATGCTTACTACGTGAAATACCGCAACGTGCGTCCTGACTACATCAAAGCTTTCTTCTCAGTGATCAACTGGAACAAAGTAGATGAATTGTACGCAGCTGCTAAATAATGATAGTTGGAGGGAAGAATGGTTCTTCTCTTTTTTAGGTTATATGATTCTGGTCTGACAAAATCGTCAGACTTTTTTCATTTTTATGAGAAACGTGCTAACTGCTAGAAATTATGGTAGAATAAAGTATTAAGTAATCGTGGAAAAAGGATATCTATGCGAAAAGAAATTGCACCTGAATTATACAACTATAACAAGTTTCCTGGTCCTGAGTTCCATTTACATGGGGACAAGGTTGAAACGGAAGGGATAGCTTTTTCCTTGGTGGAAAATATCAAGGATGCCTTTGATGTGACGGCTTTTAATCAGCGTTTTTCAGAAGTCTTAACCAAGTTTGACTATATCGTGGGAGACTGGAGCAACGAACAGCTTCGCCTACGAGGTTTTTATAAGGATGATCGAACAGAAGAAAAACTTGAAAAAATCAGTCGTTTACAAGACTACCTTCTAGAGTATTGTAGTTATGGTTGTGCCTATTTTGTTTTAGAAAATGAAGCCCCTAAGCGAGCATCATTTGACAAGAAAATACGTAAAAAGGAAGAAGAACCATCTTCTAGAAAAGGAAAGAAACCGACTCAAACCAAACGAAAACCGAATGCAGATAAGAAAAATAGACGTCGTCAGAAAGACCAGCATTCTCAGAAAGAGGACAAGGGACAACGTCATTTTGTCATTCGTCAGAAGTGAGTAGAGAATAAGGAGAAGAAATGAAACCGTCAATTTATAGTTTAACACGTCAAACCATGCAGGAATGGGTTTTGGAGCAGGGAGAAAAGAAATTCCGTGCAGATCAAATCTGGGAATGGCTTTACCGTAAACGTGTCCAGTCATTTGAAGAGATGACCAACCTTTCCAAGGATTTGATTGCTAAGCTCAATGACCAATTTGTAGTCAATCCCTTGAAACAACGTATCGTTCAAGAGTCTGCTGATGGGACAGTTAAATACCTCTTTGAGTTGCCTGATGGTATGTTGATTGAGACTGTACTCATGCGCCAGCACTATGGTTTGTCAGTCTGTGTAACCACTCAGGTCGGCTGTAATATCGGTTGTACCTTCTGTGCCTCTGGTTTGATTAAGAAACAACGTGACCTCAATAACGGTGAAATCGTAGCGCAAATCATGCTGGTTCAGAAATACTTTGATGAGCGTGGTCAGGACGAGCGCGTCAGCCATATCGTTGTCATGGGTATCGGTGAACCATTTGATAACTACAATAATGTCTTGAATTTCGTCCGTACTATCAATGATGATAAAGGAATGGCCATCGGTGCTCGTCACATCACGGTTTCAACCTCAGGTTTGGCTCATAAAATTCGTGACTTTGCTAATGAAGGAGTTCAGGTCAATCTTGCCGTTTCCCTTCACGCACCAAACAATGAATTGCGTTCAAGCATCATGAAGATTAACCGTGCCTTTCCGATTGAAAAACTCTTTGCTGCTATTGAGTACTACATCGAAACAACCAATCGCCGTGTGACCTTTGAGTATATCATGCTCAATGAAGTAAATGACGGTGTAGAACAAGCCTTGGAATTGGCTGAATTGCTCAAGAACATCAAGAAATTGTCTTATGTCAACTTGATTCCTTATAACCCAGTTAGTGAGCATGACCAATATAGCCGTAGTCCCAAAGAGCGCGTCCTGGCCTTCTATGATACGCTTAAGAAAAAAGGAGTCAACTGTGTTGTTCGTCAAGAGCATGGTACTGATATTGATGCAGCTTGTGGACAGTTGCGTTCTAATACAATGAAACGTGACCGCCAGAAAGCAGTCGCAGCAGTCAATCCTTAATGATGAAGAAAACTTATAATCATGTTTTGGTCTGGGGAGTCATTTTCTATAGCATTTGTATCATTTACTTTTGCTTTACTCCTCAAGAACATTCTCCTGTGGGGGTGGAAACTCCAGGTATTCAGCATCTTGGACGCCTGGTTTTTCTTTTGACTCCTTTCAATTCTTTCTGGAAACTGGGTGAAGTGAGTGACATAGGACAATTATATTGGATTTTTCTACAAAATTTCCTCAATGTCTTCTTGCTTTTTCCTCTGATTTTCCAACTCCTTTATCTCCTTCCAAACTTGCGGAAAACAAGAAAAGTGCTCTTTTTTAGTTTTCTAGTGAGTCTTGGAATCGAGTGTACGCAGTTGGTCTTAGATTTTTTCTTTGATTTTAATCGCGTTTTTGAGATTGATGATTTGTGGACCAATACCTTGGGTGGCTATCTGGCTTGGCTTCTCTATAAACAATTACATAAAAACAAGATAAGGAATTAAAATGAGTATTTTAGAAGTTAAAAATCTGAGTCACGGTTTTGGTGACCGTGCAATTTTTGAAGATGTGTCCTTCCGTCTCCTAAAGGGGGAACATATCGGTCTGGTCGGTGCCAATGGTGAAGGGAAATCAACTTTTATGAGCATTGTGACTGGTAAAATGCTGCCAGATGAAGGGAAGGTTGAGTGGTCCAAATATGTAACCGCTGGTTACTTGGATCAGCACTCCGTCCTTGCTGAAGGGCAGTCGGTGCGTGATGTTCTCCGTACAGCTTTTGATGAGCTGTTTAAAGCAGAAGTCCGAATCAATGACCTTTATATGGAAATGGCTGAAGATGGAGCGGATGTTGATGCTCTCATGGAAGAAGTTGGCGAACTTCAAGACCGTCTGGAGAGTCGTGATTTCTATACCTTGGATGCTAAGATTGACGAAGTAGCGCGTGCCCTTGGTGTCATGGATTTTGGCATGGATACAGATGTAACTTCTTTGTCAGGTGGGCAAAGAACCAAGGTACTTTTGGCTAAACTCCTCCTTGAAAAGCCTGATATCTTGCTGTTGGACGAGCCGACCAACTACTTGGATGCTGAGCATATTGATTGGCTCAAGCGCTATCTCCAAAACTATGAGAATGCCTTTGTCCTTATTTCTCACGATATTCTATTCCTGAACGATGTGATTAATATTGTCTACCATGTGGAAAATCAACAGCTGACGCGTTATTCTGGTGACTACTATCAGTTCCAAGAAGTCTATGCTATGAAGAAATCTCAGCTAGAGGCTGCCTACGAACGTCAGCAGAAAGAAATTGCAGACCTTAAAGATTTTGTCGCACGAAACAAAGCGCGTGTTGCAACACGAAACATGGCCATGTCTCGTCAAAAGAAATTGGATAAGATGGACATCATTGAACTCCAAAGTGAGAAACCAAAGCCTTCCTTTGATTTTAAACCAGCTCGTACACCAGGGCGATTTATCTTTCAAGCCAAGGATTTGCAGATTGGATATGAACGTCCTCTGACTAAGCCACTAAATCTTACTTTTGAACGTAATCAGAAAGTTGCTATTATCGGGGCAAATGGTATCGGGAAAACAACTCTCTTGAAGAGTCTCTTGGGCATTATTCCACCAATCGCTGGGGAAGTGGAACGCGGTGACTACCTAGAACTTGGATACTTTGAGCAGGAAGTAGAAGGTGGCAATCGTCAAACACCACTAGAGGCTGTCTGGGATGCCTTCCCAGCTCTTAACCAAGCAGAAGTTCGTGCAGCCCTTGCCCGTTGTGGTTTGACAACCAAGCATATCGAAAGCCAAATTCAGGTCTTGTCAGGTGGGGAACAAGCCAAGGTTCGTTTCTGTCTCTTGATGAATCGTGAAAACAACGTTTTAGTGCTGGACGAGCCGACCAACCATTTGGATGTGGATGCCAAGGATGAACTCAAACGTGCTCTTAAAGAATACAAGGGATCTATTCTTATGGTCTGTCACGAACCAGACTTCTATGAAGGCTGGATGGACCAAATCTGGGATTTTAATAATCTAACTTAAAAATGAGGATAAAAGAAATACAGTACCGAATGTGGGTACTGTATTTTTTGGTTTTTAAGATTTAATACTCTTCGAAAATCAAATTCAAACCTCGTCAACGTCGCCTTGCCGTACTCAAGTACAGCCTGCGGCTAGTTTCCTAGTTTGCTCTTTGATTTTCATTGAGTTTAAAATCGTAGTCTTTCACCACTTCGATGCTGTCGATTGTGATAGCAGTAGTTGGCTTGTCTTTCTCATCTTTTTCGGCTTTAGCAATTTTATCTACAACATCCATACCGTCAATTACTTGACCAAAGACTGGGTGTTTGCCATCTAGACTAGGGTTTCCCCCTTCTTTATAGGCTTCGATGATTTTCTTTGGATACTTGCTTGTAGGGAGTTTAGCAGAGGTATCTGTAGAGTTTTGGTTGATGAAGAACTGGCTACCATTGGTGTTTGGTTGACCAGTATTAGCCATAGAAAGAGCACCACGGATGTTATAGAGATAAGGAGTAATCTCGTTTTTGAAACCAGTTCCCTTGTCTTTAGTCTTATCCTTGTCATGCCAGATGGACTGACCACCTGTACCGTCCCCTTTTGGATCTCCAGTTTGAACCATGAAGTCATCGATGACACGGTGGAAGGTAATGCCGTTATAGTAGCCTTCTTTGGCATGAGTAAGGAAGTTTTCAACCGCTAGAGGAGCGAGTTTAGGGAAGAGTTTGATACGGATATCTCCTTGGCTTGTGTGGAGAATCACTTCGGCTTCATCTTCAGCAACTTCCTTAGAAAGTTGTGGGAAATTGGCGTTTTCGTTTGTTAAAGCATCGTTTAACTCCTTGGCAGATTGGGCAGCTACTTTGGAACTTTCTTCAGCAGCAAGACTGGAATCAACATAGTCATCACCACGCAGACTACGTTGGATACTGCTACATCCAGCAAGGGCTACAGTTGATAGTAAAAGAAGGGTTGCTAGTTTTTTCATTCTATTCCTCTCAAAAATTCATTTCTACCATTGTACCCTAAAAGGAAGTGGATTTCAAATATTAGTGACAAGACAGTTTAAGAGGAAGACAACCAGAAAGTCGCTTGCTTAGGGGCATCAATGCCATAAGTGTACTCAAAGTATTTAGGGAACCAGATCTTAAGAAAGCTCGTAAAGCATCACAATTAGTAAACGTTAATTCGAAAGAATTACTATATTTTAAAAGAGAACATTTTCAAAGGATTTTTTCTTTTGCCTTCAATTCCTAATTAATCAATGAACTTAATACTAGGTCTCGAAAAGAATTATGCTTCCTCTTTCTGTCTGAGTTCAAAGAGGTCTTCTACTTTCAGATTAAAAACTTGAGCAATTTTAAGAGCCATTTCCAGCGAAGGGTTGTAACGATTATTTTCCAAGTGCAGAATTGTCTCGCGTCGCATGCCGATGCGGTCGGCTAACTCCTGCTGGGTCATGCCTGTGGACTCACGAACAGATTTGAGATTAGTAATAATCTTGCTTTCTTTGGCCATGCTTATCCTCTACGTTCCAAGATAAAATAGACAACCGCAAAGATGCAAATCAAGGCAGCTATGCTAATAAATATCTGTCCCATGTAAAGAGTGAGAGACCCCATATACCCAATGATAACTGCTAGGATCATCAGTGCGCCTAGTATAAAAACAAACACCAAGCTAGCTGCCTTTGCTAAATTAGCATAAAAGCGTTCGTCCGGAGTTTCCTTGACATTTTTTAAAGAGAAAAGACCAAATAGAATCACTTCAATAACGAGGATAATTCCCAAAATCCATTCTCTAATACCAGAACTTACGCTAGGGGTCGCAACCCAAATTCCTACTGTATAAAAAATGCTTGCTGCAAACACAAGTATCGTGTAAAGCTTAGCAGACAAGTCAAAAATAATCTTTTCCTTACCTTTCTGACTCTTATGTAGCCAGCTACAAATAGCTACAATTTGACCTGACACTGAAATACCAGTAATAACTAACTTGGGTCCCCAACTAAGATTAGAACCAAATAAAACAATAAAATCAATAAAGAGAGCTACGGCAATCATTGCAATGAGGCCACGCATTTTTTGACTTTTTTTCATGATAGACTCCTTTTTTGTGTTATAAATATATAACATTTAAATATTATGTTATAAATATATCACACTTAAATTTAGAAAGCAAGAATTTTATGTGTCAATGTGGTAATTATTTGAAAAAATTTTTTAATAAAAGCTCTCGCTAGTCAAACAACTAAAGAATTCTTTGAAGCAATGCATCGGATTTGGTTTTGATAGTTTCGTTAATAATATTTTATGATAAAATTTTTTGGAAAATCTAGATATTGTATGAATCTCTACTTTTTTTCTTAGACTGTTATAAACTCTGTCAGAATAAGCTTTGTAGGTGTAGAAGTTAATTTTTACAGAACTAAATTATTCCCCTATTTAGAATCTATTAATTCATATTTTATAAATTAAGTTAGTAGATATCATTCTTAAAATCCTTGATATTTCGCTTGGGAACAGGCTTAGGATTTAGGAGCCAAGCATTCAAATCACGTTCAAGTGAGATGAAGGGTTTGAGTTGATGGTCTTTATAAAATGTTTCTAATACTCTTCGAAAATCAAATTCAAACTACGTCAGCTTTGCCTTGCCGTACTCAAGTACAGCCTGCGGCTAGCTTCCTAGTTTGCTCTTTGATTTTCATTGAGTATAAAATAGTATTCACGGCTAGCTTCTTTCAAACATTTATTTCCTACTTCTAACAAATTAATAAATGGTTTAAAAATTTTATAGTCTGTCAAGTTTTTTTCTTGACACCTGCTAGAAATCTGATATAATAGAACATGTGCTAAATAGCTCAGCTATTTCACCGAAATAAAAAATAAGAAAAGAGACTTTAAAAATGGCAGTTAAAATCCGTTTGACTCGTATGGGTTCTAAGAAAAAACCTTTCTACCGTATCAACGTAGCAGATTCACGTTCACCACGTGACGGACGTTTCATTGAAACAGTTGGAACTTACAACCCACTTGTTGCTGAAAACCAAGTAACTTTGAAAGAAGACCGAGTTCTTGCATGGTTGGCTGATGGAGCTCAACCTTCAGATACAGTACGTAACATCCTTTCAAAAGAAGGTGTATTGAAGAAATTCCACGATTCTAAATTCTCAAAATAAGTTTAAAGTAGGTTGACAGATGGATACGATTGAAAATCTCATTATTGCGATTGTGAAACCCTTGATTTCACAACCAGATGCCTTAACTATCAAGATTGAAGATACACCAGAGTTTTTGGAATACCATTTGGATCTTGATCAAAGCGATGTGGGTCGTGTAATCGGTCGTAAGGGTCGCACTATTTCTGCGATAAGAACGATTGTCTACTCTGTCCCAACTGAAGACAAAAAAGTAAGAATCGTTATTGACGAAAAATAAGAAGGGCGAGACGAAGGTCTCGCTTTTTTGTGTGGAGAAGTGTAAAATAGCATCTATCAAGTAACAGCATAATCGGGATTTGGAAAGATGTTTGAAGGGGAACTGGAAAAGAATGAACATTGATTTTATTTTAAACATAGATTGGGCAATGTACATTGATTGGTTATTGCGAATTTTACAGATTTCGACTTTTATAGGTGTAATTTTAAAAATTAGTTTTCAGAATAAGGCCTATATCAATAATATCGAAATTCAGGTAATTAAACCAATCGAATTTGATTCCTTACATACGAGATTTCATCATATATATGAGTTTAAACATGATGAAAATGATAAACATTATAACCATTTGATTTTTTATCCAAAGGAAGTTGATATTGAAATTATAGAATTTTATTCTTTAATCTATGATTCAAAAAGTAATCGTTTAGTTGATAATGATAAACTGCATACAGTTCAAAATTTAAAGAATTATACATGCTTATTGATTCATACAAATTTACCAGAGAATATGCCTAGTTTAAGAATGAAATGGAAAACAAGTCAGGGTGAAATTGGGGAATATACATTTTATAGCAATATGTATAACGGGAATGTAAATATCTCATCTTTCAAATATAAATTAACATTAAAGAGGAAAATATTAGCACTTTTTGGACTATAGCGACCCCTCTATGTATTTTCCTCTAACTTGAGAAAATCTTTGGAACGTGATAAAATAAAGGATAAGGATTTTTAATAATTCATTATATAGAATGAGTGGATTTCTTTATGAAGAGGTTTGAAGTATCTACAGAAATTGGTAGTCTCTCTGTTACTTATCAAAAACAAAAGAAAATGCTAGTTTGTTTAAGTGGCGCAGGTTTGCTACCAAGTTATGAAAATTTTTCACTTATACTTGAAAAACTTCCTCCTACAATTGGTTATTTGACTATTGATTTTCCGAACACAGGTAGGAGTCCGATTCATGACCAAGCTGGAAAAAATCTAGATAATCTTGCAGATGCGGTTTATGAAGTACTTGAAGAATTAGGGATTTCTGAATATATACTTTGTGCACATAGTTTGAGTGGAATTTTAGCTTGCAAATTACTCAAGAAACCAATTAAGTGTCATGCTTTAGTAGCAATTGAACCGACAACTAAAAACGTCATGTTTGCTGATTTTTCAGAAAATCCTTATCCAGAAATGGAAGAGCAGATGAGGCTGATTGACGAGTGTGGTCCTGAACTTTATTTTAAGAACTTAACTCAAGCCACATTTAGCCCTGAAACTAATAAAAAAATCTGGGAAATAATGCAAGAAAAAGGTTCAGAGTTGGAAAATCAAGATCCAGGATTTCAGATATCTGGAGAGATTACTGAGGAAGATTTTGAGAATTTGTCGATAGAAGCTTATACCCCTGTATTTATTTTTTGTCAGGCTTATAGAGAAAAAGAGTACAGAGAATCAGAATATTGGACTTCCAATACTAAACTCATTTTAGGAGGGAATCACCATTATTTACAGTGGTCTGAATCCGAAAAAATTGCGACTATTATTCGAGAATTGTCAGAATAAGATGGAAAGAAGGAGACTACAGGAGACAAGATGAACTACTTTAATGTTGGGAAAATCGTCAATACGCAGGGGTTGCAGGGTGAGATGAGAGTCTTGTCTGTGACGGATTTTGCAGAAGAACGGTTTAAAAAAGGGGCTGAGCTGGCCTTATTTGATGAAAAAGATCAGTTTGTCCAAACAGTGACTATCGCTAGTCACCGTAAACAGAAGAACTTTGACATTATTAAATTCAAAGATATGTACCATATCAACGCTATCGAAAAGTATAAGGGATATAGTCTCAAGGTTGCTGAGGAAGATTTAAATGACCTAGACGATGGTGAATTCTACTATCACGAGATTATCGGTTTGGAAGTCTATGAGGGAGAGAACCTGATTGGAACCATCAAGGAAATCCTACAACCAGGTGCTAACGATGTCTGGGTGGTCAAGCGAAAAAGTAAACGTGACTTGCTCTTGCCTTATATCCCACCAGTGATTCTCAATGTTGATATTCCAAATAAACGGGTCGATGTGGAAATCTTAGAAGGATTAGACGATGAAGATTGATATTTTAACCCTTTTTCCAGAGATGTTTTCTCCGCTGGAGCACTCAATCGTTGGAAAGGCTCGAGAAAAAGGGCTCTTAGATATCCAGTATCATAATTTTCGAGAAAATGCTGAAAAGGCTCGTCATGTAGATGATGAGCCCTACGGAGGTGGTCAGGGGATGTTGCTCCGAGCTCAACCCATTTTCGATGCTTTCGATGCTATTGAAAAGAAAAATCCGCGCGTCATTCTCCTCGATCCTGCTGGGAAACAGTTCGATCAAGCTTACGCTGAGGATTTGGCTCAAGAGGAAGAGCTAATCTTTATCTGTGGGCACTATGAGGGCTATGATGAGAGAATCAAGACACTGGTGACGGATGAGATTTCTCTAGGAGATTATGTCTTGACTGGTGGTGAGTTAGCGGCCATGACAATGATTGATGCTACGGTACGCTTGATTCCAGAAGTAATCGGCAAGGAGTCTAGCCACCAAGATGATAGTTTTTCTTCAGGCCTCCTTGAATACCCTCAGTACACACGTCCCTATGATTATCGAGGCATGGTTGTCCCAGATGTTCTGATGAGCGGTCACCATGAAAAGATTCGCCAGTGGCGATTGTATGAGAGTTTAAAGAAAACCTACGAGCGCAGACCGGATTTGCTTGAACATTATCAACTGACAGCAGAAGAAGAAAAAATGCTGGCAGAAATTAAAGAAAACAAAGAATAAAGGAGATACCTATGCAAGTAATCAAACGTGATGGAGAAATTGCTGAATTTAATCCAGACAAGATTTACCAAGCTATCTTAAAGGCAGCCCAGACTGTCTATGTATTGACAGATGATTTGCGTCAAAACCTTGCACAAGTCACTAAGAAAGTGGTTTTGGATTTGGAAGAAGCCAAGGTGGAACGTGCTACCATCAGCATGATTCAGTCTTTGGTTGAACATCGTTTACTGGGTGCAGGTTACATTACCATTGCAGAACACTACATTTCCTATCGTCTACAACGTGACTTGGAAAGAAGTGGTTATGGAGACCATATCGCTGTTCATTTACATTTTGAACAAATTCGCTAAGAAAAAGAGTGGGATGAAGCAACTACATCTCACTCTTTCTTAAATCTATTTTTTTGAGCTGTTTGGACAGTTGAAGGGACAAATCGCAGGCGTTGAATATCGCTTATGCGGATAATACGGCTTACATTTTTAGCAAAATTTTTCACGATAATTTGCTGGCGTTGCTGATCGTATTTGATGATGTCACCTGTAAAGCTTGTCTCAGACAAGATAAGGTGAACAGCGGTTTGTTTCTGGATAGCCTCTTCAATAGTGGCTGTAAGGGAGTTGGTTTCAGTCTGGTCAGGTTGGTCATGTCCATTTAAAAAGTCATGTATTTTATCTAGAACTTGATGGAATTTATGTTTCATATTGGCCTCCCTTCTTTTATATCAATATTATATAAAATTTTCCTAAAATCTACAAGATTTTACGAATAAACTAATGAAAGCTAAAAAAGGAGAAGAAAATGGCAGAATTTACATTTGAAATTGAAGAGCACTTGTTGACTCTTTCTGAAAATGAAAAAGGTTGGACTAAGGAAATCAACCGGGTGAGCTTTAATGGTGCCCCTGCAAAGTTTGATATTCGTGCTTGGAGTCCAGATCATACTAAAATGGGCAAAGGGATTACTCTTTCCAATGAAGAATTTCAAACAATGGTGGATGCCTTTAAAGGCAACTAAGTTTTCAAAATGAAAGAAAAGGATACTGAGTCATGACAACTCGATATCCTTTTTTAGTTAGTAAAGTAAGCCTGATTTTTAAGGCGTTGAAGTAATGGACGGCTAATAAAACTAATAGCAATAATTTTACCAAGATCTGGGATGATAAAGGGAAATACCCCCACAGCAAGAGCTTTTTCAAATGGCATTCCAGCTAGGAAATGCAATCCAATGATCCCACCAACAAAGACAAGTGTATCTCCTAAGAGATTTGCTAGAAAAATTCTGACAAAACCACTATCACTGTTAGTTAGAGAAGAGGTAAGTCCAGAATAAACGAGATAAAACCAAAGATAGCCTGCAGTAGGACCAATCAAAGCATGAAATCCAGCTCCACCTCCTGCAAAGACAGGAAGACCGATAGCACCTAGAAGAAGATAGAGTCCAACAGAAAGTACAGCCTCTCTCGGTCTAAAGACAGTAGCAATCAAGCCGATTGCAAAATTTTGCAGAGTGAAGGGAACAGGTCCAATTGGAAGACTGATTTGTGCCAAAACAGCAATGAGAGCAGCCCCAATAGCAGGGATAGCATAAACGTGAGCTTTTTTCAAAATAGTTAACCTCTTTTCTTATGTATAGTAACTATTATACTTGATTTAATATTATTGTCAACCTGTTTTTATAACAAAGGTAACAAAAAACTGTAACGGCCGATCTTGCTGACTAGGTAAGTTGTTTTCATCGATTTGTAAATCATCAAAAAAGAAGCAGACACATTTGTATCAGCTTCTTTTATTTCGATTAACGCATGGTTACAAATTCTTCAGATGCAGTTGGGTGAATCGCCACAGTTGCATCAAAGTCAGCCTTGGTTGCTCCCATTTTGATAGCAACAGCAAATCCTTGAATCATTTCATCAACGCCGTAGCCAATTCCATGAAGTCCGACAACTTTTTCTTCAGAACCAGCTGTTATCAATTTGAAACGAGTTTCTTGACGGTTGTAAGTGCAAGCAGAGTACATAGAAGTAAAGCTTGATTTATAAACCTTGATTTGGTCTTGACCGTATTCTTTAATAGCTTGCTCTTCTGTCAAACCAACAGTTCCGATAGCAGGGTGTGAAAAGACAACAGTTGGAATAGTTGAGTAATCCATTTTTGCAGTTGTTTTGCCGTTAAAGAGACGTTCAGATAGGGTACGCCCAGCCTTGATAGCAACTGGAGTTAGTTCTTTTTCGCCTGTTACATCACCTAGAGCGTAGATCCCTTCAACCACAGTATTTTGGTATTCATCCACTTGGATAAAGCCACGTTCGTTCAGAGTTACTCCAGCTTTTTCAAGTTGCAAGTCCTTAACGTTTGGACGGCGACCAGTAGCCCAGATAACTTGGCTAGCTGTGTGACTAGTACCATCTTCAAAATGAATGGTAATGCCTTCAGCAGTTTTTTCTAACTTGACAGGGACTTTGTGAGTATGAAGTGGTAAGTTCGTTCTTTCCATTTCCTTAACTAAACCTTCAACGATGTAAGAATCAAAACCACGTAAAGGACGGTCGCGACGAACAAAGAGATCTGTCTTGATACCAAAGGTGTGGAGTACGCCAGCCAATTCGACGGAGATATAACCAGCGCCTAGAATAGCAACTGACTCTGGCAATTCTTCCCAAGCAAATACATCATCAGAAGAGCCACCTAGCTCAGCACCAGGAATATTTGGGATACTTGGGTGGGCACCAGTAGCAATCACGATATGTTTAGCACGAATCAGTTCACCATTTACACTGACAGTATGAGAATCTACAAATTCAGCATGGCCTTCAATCAGGTCTACGCCGTTGCGTTTAAAACTGCCATCATAAGAAGAACGAGCGCGATCAATGTAGGCTTCACGATTGCGACGTAGGGTTGCAAAGTCAAAGTTAAGATCAGTAGTCTTAAAGCCGTAGTCTTCTCCAAATTGATGGAAAGTCTCAGCGATTTGTGCTCCATACCACATGATTTTTTTAGGAACACATCCGACGTTGACGCAGGTTCCACCTAGTTTCTTTTCCTCAATAACGGCTGCTTTGGCTCCGTGTTCACCAGCACGGTTCATGGTAGCAATTCCTCCGCTACCTCCACCGATAGCAATGATATCATATTCTCTCATTGAAAACTCCTTTGTACTCTTTTAAATAGTAGAGTGTCATTTTTTGATAGTCATATTCTATCTTTTTTTTGATTTGATTGCAAAAATCTGCTACGTTCAAAAAAATTAAAGAAAAGGCTTGCAAAAAGGAAAAATAAAGTGTATTATATAACTAGTACAATGATAACAAAAATAAATTCCGAACAATAAGTGAATCCTGAAATGTCATTATTTCGTTCTGAACTGTTATTGTTTATATATGGTAATTTTTGTATAATATTGTTAAGGACTTTAAATCAAAAAGGAGTTTCATTATGAAAAAAAATGGTAAAGCTAAAAAGTGGCAATTGTATGCAGCAATTGGTGTGGCAAGTGTAGTTGTATTGGGGGCTGGGGGAATTTTGCTCTTTAGACAACCTTCTCATACTGCTGTAAAAGATGAAGCTACTCATCTTGTTGTTGCTAAGGAAGGAAGCGTGGCATCTTCTGTCTTATTGTCAGGGACAGTAACAGCAAAAAATGAACAATATGTTTATTTTGATGCTAGTAAGGGAGATTTAGATGAAATCCTTGTTTCTGTGGGTGATAAGGTCAGCGAAGGGCAGGCTTTAGTCAAGTATAGTAGTTCAGAAGCCCAGGCGGCTTATGATTCAGCTAGTCGAGCAGTAGCTAAGGCAGATCGTCATATCAACGAACTCAATCAAGCACGAAATGAAGCCGCTTCAGCTCCTGCTCCACAGTTACCAGCGCTAGCAGGAGGAGAAGGTGCTGCAGCGCAAGCTCCAGTCTCAGGAAATTCAGTTTCATCTATTGATGCACAACTGGGTGATGCTCGTGATGCCCGTGCAGATGCAGCAGCGCAATTAAGCAAGGCTCAAAGTCAGTTGGATGCAACGACTGTTCTTAGTACCTTAGAGGGAACTGTAGTCGAAGTCAACCGCAATGTTTCAAAATCTCCAACAGGAGCTAGCCAGGTGGTAGTTCATGTCGTTAGCAATGAAAACTTGCAAGTTAAGGGTGAATTATCTGAATATAACCTTGCCAACCTATCTGTTGGTCAAGAAGTAACCTTTACTTCTAAAGTTTACCAAGATAAGAGCTGGACTGGTAAGATTAGCTATATCTCTGATTACCCTAAAAACAATGGCGAAGCAGCAAGTGCAGCTACTGCCGCAGCAGGTGGTAATTCTGGTTCTAAATATCCATATACTATTGATGTTACAAGTGAAATCGGTAACTTGAAACAAGGATTCTCAGTAAGTGTTGAGGTGAAGAACAAGACTAAAGCTATTCTGGTTCCTCTAACAAGTGTTGTGATTGAAAATGATAAGAACTATGTCTGGGTGCTTGACGAGCAGAAAAAGGCCAAGAAAGTGGAAGTTGGTTTGGGTAATGCTGATGCAGACAACCAAGAAATCATTTCAGGTCTGACAAATGGAGTCAAGGTCATCAGTAACCCAACGTCTTCTCTAGAGGAAGGAAAAGAGGTGAAGGCTGATGAAGCAACTAATTAGTCTAAAAAATATCTGCAGAAGCTACCGTAACGGTGACCAAGAACTGCAGGTTCTCAAAAATATCAACCTAGAAGTGAATGAGGGTGAATTTGTTGCCATCATGGGACCATCTGGTTCGGGTAAGTCTACTCTCATGAATACCATTGGTATGTTGGATACACCAAGTAGTGGAGAGTATTATCTTGAAGATCAAGAAGTGGCTGGATTGGGTGAAAAACAACTAGCCAAGGTTCGCAACCAACAAATCGGTTTTGTCTTTCAGCAGTTCTTTCTTCTATCCAAACTTAATGCTCTGCAAAACGTAGAATTGCCCTTGATTTACGCGGGAGTTTCGGCTTCAAAACGGCGCAAGTTAGCTGAGGAATATCTAGATAAGGTTGAATTGACAGAACGTAGTCATCATTTGCCTTCGGAATTATCTGGTGGTCAAAAGCAACGTGTAGCCATCGCGCGTGCCTTGGTAAACAATCCTTCTATTATCCTAGCGGACGAACCGACAGGAGCCTTGGATACCAAAACAGGTAACCAAATCATGCAATTATTGGTTGAACTGAATAAAGAAGGAAAAACCATTATCATGGTAACGCATGAGCCTGAAATCGCTGCTTATGCTAAACGCCAGATTGTCATTCGAGATGGAGTTATTTCATCTGATAGTGCACAGTTAGAAAAGGAGGAAAACTAAGATGCAGAATCTGAAATTTGCCTTTTCATCTATCATGGCTCACAAGATGCGCTCTTTGCTTACCATGATTGGGATTATCATTGGTGTTTCATCAGTTGTTGTGATTATGGCTCTGGGAGATTCCATGTCTCGTCAGATCAATAAAAATATGACCAAGTCACAGAAGAATATCCATGTCTTTTTCTCACCTATCAAAAGCAAAGATGGTTCTTTTACCCAAAAGCAATCAGCATTGACAGTTTCTGGGAAAGAAGAGGAGGTTCATGTTGAACCACCAAAACCACAAGAATCCTGGGTCAGGGAGGCGGCTAAACTCAAAGGGGTGGACAGTTATTATGTAACCAACTCGACCAATACCACCCTGTCTTATAAAGATAAAAAAGTGGAGCGCGCTAGCCTGACAGGTGGAAATATTACTTACATGAAGGCGGTTGAAAATGAAATTGTTGCAGGCCGAAGTCTGATAGCTCAGGATTATAAAGAGGTGGCCAGTGTCATTTTATTAGACCAAGAACTTGCTAATAGTCTGTTTGGATCTGCTCAAGAAGCTGTCAACCAGGTTATAGATGTTGGTGGCTTTAGCTATCGTGTCATTGGTGTCTATACCAGCGATGAGGCCAAGACTGCTAAGACTTTTGGTATTGGTGGACTTCCAATCACGACTAATATCTCTCTTGCCAACAACTTCAATATGGATGAAATTTCTGATATTGTATTCCGTGTTAATGATACCAGTTTGACACCAACTGTGGGACCAGAATTAGCTAGAAAATTGACCGAGATTGCCGGTATTCAGCAAGGGGAGTATCAGGTGGCAGATGCGACTGCAGCCTTCCAAGAAGTACAACAACTTTTTGGATTTATGACGACGGTTATTAGTGCCATCGCAGGAATTTCTCTCTTTGTTGGCGGGACTGGTGTTATGAACATCATGCTGGTTTCGGTGACAGAGCGTACGCGTGAGATTGGTCTCCGTAAGGCCTTGGGTGCAACACGTGCTAATATTTTAATCCAGTTTTTGATTGAATCCATGATTTTGACCTTGCTTGGGGGAGCTATTGGTCTAACCATTGCGACAGGCTTAACAGCTATAGCTGGTCTACTCTTGCAAGGATTGATAGCTGGTATAGAAGTAGGAGTATCAATCCCAGTTGCCCTATTTAGTCTTGCAGTTTCGGCTAGTGTTGGTATGATTTTTGGAGTCTTGCCAGCCAACAAGGCATCGAAACTTGATCCAATCGAAGCCCTTCGTTATGAATAGAATAAACAAGATGGACACTTGTCTATCTTGTTTTTGTATAGATTTCCCTATCAAAAATCCTTAAAAATGTGATATAATGAAGTGTTAGAAAAACAGGTTCCATTTGCCTGGAAAGGAAAAATTATGTCTGAAAAGAATTTTTATATTACAACGCCGATTTACTATCCATCTGGTAAACTTCATATCGGTTCTGCCTACACAACCATCGCCTGTGATGTCCTAGCCCGTTACAAACGCCTGATGGGCTACGATGTCTTTTATCTGACAGGTCTTGATGAGCATGGTCAAAAGATTCAACAAAAAGCAGAAGAAGCTGGTATTACACCACAAGCTTATGTTGATGGAATGGTAGTTGGAGTTAAAGAACTCTGGCAATTACTAGATATCTCATACGATAAGTTCATCCGTACAACGGATGATTACCATGAAAAAGTTGTCGCACAGGTCTTTGAGCGCTTGCTGGCTCAAGATGACATCTATTTGGGTGAATACTCTGGTTGGTATTCAGTTTCAGATGAGGAATTCTTTACAGAAAGCCAGCTTGCAGAAGTATTCCGTGATGAAGCTGGAAATGTAACTGGTGGTATCGCTCCATCAGGTCACGAGGTGGAATGGGTATCTGAAGAATCATACTTCCTTCGCCTCAGCAAATACCAAGATCGTTTGGTCGAATTTTTCAAGTCCCATCCTGAATTTATCACTCCAGATGGTCGTCTCAATGAAATGCTTCGCAACTTCATCGAGCCAGGTTTAGAGGATTTGGCAGTTTCTCGTACAACCTTTACATGGGGAGTGCCTGTCCCATCAAATCCAAAACACGTTGTCTATGTTTGGTTTGATGCTCTACTCAACTATGTGACAGCTCTTGGCTACGATCAAGACGAACACGCTAACTTTGACAAGTTCTGGAACGGAACAGTCTTCCACATGGTTGGAAAAGACATCCTTCGTTTTCACTCAATCTACTGGCCAATCCTTCTTATGATGTTGGACATCAAATTGCCAGAACGTTTAATTGGTCATGGTTGGTTTGTCATGAAAGACGGTAAGATGTCTAAGTCTAAAGGGAATGTTGTCTATCCTGAAATGTTGATAGAGCGTTTTGGACTAGATCCACTTCGTTACTACCTCATGCGCAGCCTTCCAGTTGGTTCAGACGGAACCTTCACTCCTGAAGACTATGTAGGTCGTATCAACTATGAATTGGCAAATGACCTAGGGAACCTCCTCAACCGTACGGTTTCCATGATCAACAAGTACTTTGGCGGGCAAATTCCTGCCTATGTAGAAGGTGTGACTGAATTTGACAATGCTCTTGCTCAAGTAGCTGCTGAATCAATTGCTGACTACCATACACAAATGGAAGCAGTTGACTACCCACGTGCGCTTGAAGCAGTCTGGACCCTTATCTCTCGTACCAATAAATACATTGATGAAACAGCTCCATGGGTATTGGCTAAGGATGAAGCTCATCGTGACCAATTAGCAAGTGTCATGAGCCACTTGGCAGCTAGCCTTCGCGTCGTAGCACACTTGATTGAACCATTTATGATGGAGACCAGTCGTGCAGTCTTGACTCAACTTGGTCTAGCAGAAGTTGCTAGCCTTGAGAACTTGAGCTTGGCTGACTTCCCAGCAGATGTGACTGTAGTTGCCAAAGGAACACCAATCTTTCCACGTCTGGATATGGAAGAAGAAATCGCCTATATCAAGGAACAAATGGAAGGCAATAAACCAGCAGTCGAAAAAGAGTGGAACCCAGACGAAGTTGAACTCAAACTAAACAAGGAAGAAATCAAGTTTGAAGACTTTGACAAGGTCGAAATCCGTGTCGCAGAAGTCAAAGAAGTGTCTAAAGTAGAAGGTTCAGATAAGTTGCTTCAATTCCGCTTAGATGCTGGTGATGGTCATGACCGTCAAATCCTTTCAGGAATTGCCAAATACTATCCAAATGAACAAGAATTGGTCGGCAAAAAAGTTCAAATCGTTGCTAACCTCAAACCACGTAAAATGATGAAAAAATATGTCAGCCAAGGGATGATCCTCTCAGCTGAACATAATGGACAATTAACCCTTCTCACAGTTGATCCAGCTGTACCAAACGGAAGTGTGATTGGGTAAAAATAGACAGGACTAGTTCATGCTAGTTCTGTTTTTTTATTTAACTATTATGCTTTACAAACTAGTGTAGAAGTAGTATACTATAGGTGAAGCTACTAGTAGGTATTACAAAATAGGTAAGAAGGGAGAAGGGATGAAAGAAACCCAACTATTAAAAGGTGTTCTTGAAGGTTGTGTCTTGGATATGATTGGTCAAAAAGAGCGATATGGTTATGAGTTGGTTCAGATTTTGCGAGAGACTGGATTTGACACTATCGTTCCAGGAACTATTTATCCTTTGCTGCAAAAGTTAGAAAAAAATCAATGGATAAGAGGCGACATGCGCCCGTCGTCAGATGGTCCAGATCGGAAGTATTTTTCGTTAACTAAAGAAGGAGAAGAGCGTGTCTTAGTCTTTTGGCAACAATGGGACGATTTGAGTCAAAAAGTAGAAGGGATTAAGAATGGAGGGTAAATTATGAAGAAAATGAAGTATTATGAAGAAACAAGCGCTTTGCTGCATCAGTTTTCTGAGGAGAATCAGCAGTATTTTGAGGAACTGTGGGATAGTTTTAATCTTGCTGGATTTCTCTATGATGAAGACTATCTCAGAGAGCAGATCTATTTGATGATGCTAGATTTCTCAGAAGCAGAACGAGATGGCATGAGTGCAGAGGATTATCTAGGTAAGAATCCTAAAAAAATAATGAAAGAGATGCTCAAGGAAGCACCCCGTAGTTCTATCAAGGAGTCCCTTTTGACGCCAATTCTTGTCCTAGCGGTATTACGTTACTATCATCTACTGGGTGATTTTTCTAAAGGTCCTCTCTTAACAGTCAATTTGCTCACATTTTTAGGGCAACTTCTTCTTTTTCTGATTGGATTTGGACTTGTGTCCACAATCTTACGTTGGGGGCTAGTCCAAGATTCTCCTAAGATGAAAATTGGCACTTATATTGTCGTTGGAAGTATAGTTCTTCTAGTTGTTCTAGGATATGTAGGAATGGCAAGTTTCATACAAGAAGGGGACTTTTATCTTCCTGCTCCCTGGGATAGTTTCCTTGTCTTTACGCTTTCTCTAGTCATCAGTATTTGGAATTGGAAAGAAGCGGTCTTTCGTCCCTTTGTCAGTATGATTGTTGCCCATCTTGTTGTAGGTTCTCTGCTCCGTTACTATGAGTGGATGGGCATTTCACATGTTTTTTTCACAAAAATCATTCCTTTAGCTGTTCTCTTTATTGGTATTTTTCTTTTGTTCCGTGGATTTAAGAAGATAAAATGGAGTGAAATATAGTCAAAAAGCCGTTGCAAAGCGGTTTTTTGTTATAATGAAGGGAAGAATGTTAGAAATTAAAGGAGAAAAATTTGATGAGATACATAACTCTTGGTCAAGATGACAAAGAATTATCAGAAATTGTTCTCGGAATGATGAGAATAGAAGATAAGTCTGTAAAAGAAGTTGAAGAGCTTGTAGAAACAGCACTTTCTGTTGGAATCAATGCTTTCGACTTGGCTGATATTTATGGTCGTGGTCGTTGTGAAGAACTGTTAGGTCTTGTCCTAAAAAATCGTCCAGATTTAAGAGAAAAGATGTGGATTCAGTCCAAATGTGGCATTCGCATTGAAGAATTTACCTATTTTGATTTTTCTAAGGACTATATTATAAAATCAGTTGACGGAATTTTGCAAAGATTGAAGATTGATTATTTAGATAGCTTGCTCCTTCATCGACCAGATGCTTTGATGGAATCTGACCAAGTAGCAGAAGCCTTTGATCTCCTTTATAAACAAGGTAAGGTCCGAGATTTTGGAGTTTCTAATCAAAATCCTATGATGATGGAGTTACTTAAAAAAGATGTCAAGCAGCCGTTAGCTGTTAATCAGCTACAATTGAGTGCAGCTTTTACTCCAGGATTCGAATCAGGTTTTCATGTTAATATGGAAGATAGTCAAGCAGCTATGCGAGATGGCAGCATTTTTGAATATTGCAAATTACACGATGTGATCATTCAAGCATGGTCTGTCTTACAATTTGGGTATTTTAAAGGGAATTTTGTTGGAAATGAGAAATTTAAAGCTTTAAATCAAGTACTTGATCGTTTAGCTATTAAGTATGGAGTAACCTCTTCAACTATTGCCATTTCTTGGATATTGCGTTATCCAGCAAAAATGCAGGCAGTCGTAGGTACCACAAATACTAAGCACTTGAGAGAAGTTAGCCAAGCGGCAAACTTTAGCTTAACAAGAAAAGAATGGTATGAAATTTATCTTGCTGCAGGGAATAATTTGCCGTAAGTAGAAGCAGATGTAAATAAATCACAGTCAAAAAGCCGTTTCAAAGCGGTTTTTTTGTTATAATGAAGGGGAGGATTATTGATATTAAAGGAGAAAAACATGACATTTGAAGAAATTCTACCTGGGTTAAAGGATAAGAAAAAATATGTACGAACTGGTTGGGGAGGTGCTGAAAACTATGTCCAACTTTTTGACACCATTGAACAAAACGGTTTTGCACTTGAAGTGACGCCCTATTTCCTAATTAACGTGTCTGGAGAAGGAGAAGGTTTTTCCATGTGGAGTCCGACACCTTGTGATGTTTTAGCGACGGATTGGGTAGAAGTGCATGACTAAATGTGTACTCGTTACAGGCGTGAGTTCAGGGATTGGTCTGGCTCAAGCTCGCTTCTTTTTAGAGAAGGGCTATCAAGTTTATGGAGTTGACCAGGGTGAAGATCCACTATTAGAGGGTGATTTCCACTTTTTACAGAGAGATTTGACCTTGGACTTAGATCCTATTTTTGACTGGTGTCCTCAGGTTGATGTTTTGTGCAATACTGCTGGAGTGTTGGATGATTACAAACCACTGTTGGAACAGACAGCGCAGGAAATTCAAGAAATTTTTGAAATCAACTATATGACTCCTGTTGAGTTGACTCGCTATTATTTGACACAAATGCTGGAGAATAAAAAAGGGACCATTATCAATATGTGCTCTATTGCTTCTAACTTAGCAGGCGGTGGAGGACACGCTTATACTTCTTCGAAGCACGCCTTGGCTGGCTTTACCAAGCAGTTGGCTCTAGATTATGCTGAAGCTGGGATTCAGATCTTTGGCATTGCTCCAGGAGCAGTCAAGACAGCTATGACCGCTGCCGATTTTGAGTCAGGTGGATTGGCTGACTGGGTGGCTAGTGAAACACCCATCAAACGCTGGATAGAGCCAGAAGAAGTGGCAGAAGTCAGTCTTTTTTTGGCTAGTGGAAAGGCATCTGCCATGCAGGGACAAATTCTGACAATAGATGGTGGCTGGTCTTTGAAGTAGGAGGAGTTGGATGGAAATCAAAAATCATTTTGGAGTCTATGCTGTTTGCTTTGAAAATGGGAAGTTACTCTGCATTGAAAAAACGAGAGGCCCTTATCAACATCGGTATGATCTACCTGGAGGCAGTCAGCAACTTGGTGAAGGACTGACGGAAACGCTGACTAGAGAAGTTATGGAAGAGACGGGATTTACTGTTAGAAGCTATTCTAATCCTCGAATCTACGATGTTTTCGTCAGGGAAGAGTTAAAAAATTTTATGGTTCACCATGTCATGGCCTTGTATGATGTTGAAATGAATGAGAGTGCACCTCAAGTTACGACTTCGGAAGCTGTGTCTGATGGTGCGAATGATTCACTTGGATATGTTTGGATGGATATTCAAGAGATCACAGAAGAAAATGCATCGCCATTAGTATTGAAGGTTAAGTCTGAATTATTAGAATTTCCAGAACTGGACAAGACTTCTTACATGAATTGGAAGGTGAATGATGAAAAATCAACTTGCTCTTAGTGGCGAAAAAATTATTGAAAAAGTTTATCCCCAACTATTTCATCATGTTGGCATGATTCGTGGGGAATACTTGTTGAGGGAGCTTAACCAAAACATCCTGTTACCAAGTTGTCAGCAATTTGTAAAAGATTATCTAGAGACTATCTGCTCCCTGTACTCAGATCAAGAAGTTTGGTATCGTTTTACTGAATTAACGAATACAGAAGCTAATTGTCTAGAGGGAACTAAACAGCATTTTGACGAACGTCATCCTTTGTTTGGATATAGAGGAACTAGGCGTTTACTGGCGTGTCCGAATGAATTTCATGCTGAGGCAAATGTTGTTACAAAAGTTTATCAAACCAATCCTAATCTGTCTGTTATTTTTCCTTTTGTCAATGATGCTGACCAATTAAACCAAGCTATTACAGTATTGCGTGAGCATGGTTTTACTGGGAAAATCGGCACAATGGTTGAATTACCGTCAGCTTATTTTGACTTGGACAGGATACTGGAAACTAGTATTTCAAAGATTATAGTTGGAATGAATGATTTAACTTCTTTTGTTTTTGCGACTGTGAGAAACAGTCAATGGCATGATATGGAAAGTCCAATAATGTTAGATATGCTGAGACAGATGCAGGATAAAGCAAGAAAGAACAAGATTGATTTTGCTGTAGCAGGCTATCTGAATACTTCTTTCATACAAAAAACAAATCAGATGGGTATCGAATGCATTATCCACTATAGTTCTATTCCAGAGATTTTTAATTTAGAGATTGACCATCCAGACCATCTCAAACACATAAAAGAAGAAAGTAAAAAATTACAAAGGAGCGCCCATGACACCGCAAGAAATGTGGAATGCATACAAGGAAATTAACCCCTCTATAGGAGATGAAATCGATGCTTGGGCTTTTGGAGTGGAAGCAGACCTTTTAGCAGATTTGGTTTTAAGAGGCGAAAAGACTGCAACAGCATCAGCCTACGATCTCTATGCACTAGAAGCCGAGTCTCTTCCTCAAGAAGGAACTTTTGATGTCATTCTAGATAGTCAAAATCAGGCTGTCTGCATTGTCGAAATTAAAAAGGTTTCTGTCCAGCCCTTCCATCAAGTTTCTGCTCAACATGCCTTTAAGGAAGGGGAGGGTGACAAATCACTTGCCTATTGGCGTCAGGTTCATGAGGCTTGTTTCGCCGAATGGCTGAGAGAAGCAGGGCTGACTTTTACACCTAACAGCAAGGTCGTTTTAGAAGAATTTCGCAAGGTCTACCCCCTGTAGACTATTAGAAGGAAGAAAGTTTTGGAAATCGCCGTCCAATCCTTTTTTCTCAAGCAAAACATGATATAATAAGTTTGTTTGAAGAAGAGCTCTAGCTCTTAAACTTAGAATAGGAGAAAATTATGCAAGCAGTTGAACATTTTATTAAGCAATTTGTTCCTGAACATTATGATTTATTTTTAGACTTGAGTCGTGAGACCAAGACTTTTTCAGGGAAGGTAACCATCACTGGCCAAGCACAGAGTGACCGCATTTCCCTTCATCAAAAAGACTTGGAAATCACTTCTGTAGAAGTTGCAGGGGAAGCTCGCCCATTTACAGTTGACCATGACAATGAAGCCCTTCATATTGAACTTGCGGAAGCAGGTCAAGTGGAAGTGGTTATCGCTTTCTCAGGAAAAATTACAGACAACATGACAGGGATTTACCCTTCTTATTACACAGTTGATGGAGTCAAGAAGGAAGTCTTGTCTACTCAGTTCGAGAGCCATTTTGCGCGCGAAGCCTTCCCATGTGTGGATGAGCCAGAAGCCAAAGCAACTTTTGACCTCTCTCTACGTTTTGACCAAGCAGAAGGTGAATTGGCCTTGTCTAACATGCCAGAAATCGATGTTGAAAACCGTAAGGAAACAGGTATCTGGAAGTTTGAGACAACACCTCGCATGTCTTCTTACTTGTTGGCCTTTGTTGCGGGTGATTTGCAAGGTGTGACGGCTAAAACTAAAAACGGTACTCTTGTAGGTGTCTACTCAACCAAAGCCCACCCACTATCTAACCTTGATTTCTCACTGGACATCGCTGTTCGCTCTATCGAGTTTTACGAAGATTACTATGGAGTTAAGTACCCAATTCCTCAATCTCTCCACATCGCCCTCCCTGACTTCTCAGCTGGTGCTATGGAAAACTGGGGTCTTGTGACCTATCGTGAAGTTTACTTGGTTGTGGATGAGAACTCAACATTTGCTATCCGTCAACAGGTAGCCCTCGTTATTGCCCATGAGCTTGCTCACCAATGGTTCGGTAACCTTGTAACTATGAAGTGGTGGGATGACCTTTGGCTCAATGAAAGTTTCGCTAACATGATGGAATACGTCTGTGTGGATGCTATTGAACCAAGCTGGAATATCTTTGAAGATTTCCAAACAGGTGGAGTACCAGCCGCTCTTAAACGTGATGCGACTGATGGTGTTCAGTCTGTCCACGTCGAAGTCAAACACCCAGATGAAATCAATACACTCTTTGACGGAGCTATCGTCTATGCCAAAGGAAGCCGTCTCATGCATATGCTTCGCCGTTGGCTCGGCGATGCTGATTTTGCTAAAGGTTTGCATGCTTACTTTGAAAAACATCAGTACAGCAATACCATTGGTCGTGACCTTTGGGATGCTCTTGGTCAAGCGTCTGGACGTGATGTCGCATCCTTCATGGATTCTTGGCTGGAACAACCTGGTTATCCAGTTCTTACTGTCAAAGTTGAAAATGATGTCTTGAAGATCTCACAAAAACAATTCTTTATCGGTGAGCACGAAGACAAGAACCGTCTCTGGGTTGTGCCATTGAATACCAACTGGAAAGGTTTGCCTGATACACTTGAAACTGAAAGTATCGAAATCCCTGGGTACTCAGCTCTTCTTGCTGAAAATGAAGGAGCTCTTCGTCTCAACACTGAAAATACAGCCCACTACATTACTGACTATCAAGGTGAATTACTGGATGCTATTCTTGCTGACCTAGTTGAGCTTGATAACACAAGTAAACTTCAAATCGTTCAAGAACGTCGTTTGTTGGCTGAAGCAGGGCACATTTCTTATGCTGACTTGCTCCCAGTCCTTGATAAACTTGCTAAAGAAGAATCTTACCTTGTCGTTTCAGCTGTTTCTCAAGTGATTTCTGCCCTTGAGCGCTTTGTCGATGAAGGTACAGAAGCTGAAAGAGCCTTCAAAGCACTAGTTGCTAAATTGGCTCGTCACAACTATGACCGTCTTGGTTTTGAAGCTAAAGATGGCGAATCAGATGAGGATGAATTGGTTCGTCAATTGACCATTTCCATGATGATTCGTTCAAATGACGAGGAAGCAAGTCAAGTTGCTAGCCAAATTTTCGCAGCCCACAAGGATCGTCTTGCAGGACTCCCAGCAGCCATTCGATCACAAGTTCTGATCAATGAGATGAAACATCATGAGACTAAGGCTTTGGTCGCAACTTATCTGGACCTTTACACTCATGCGACGGATGCGGTCTTCAAGCGCCAGTTGGCAGGAGCTCTTGCCTACAGTACAGATGCGGAGAATATCCAAACCTTGATTGCTTCTTGGAAGGACAAATTTGTGGTTAAACCACAAGACTTGTCAGCTTGGTATAATCATTTCCTATCTCATCAAGCAACTCAGGAAACAGCTTGGTCTTGGGCGCGTGAAAACTGGGCTTGGATTAAGGCAGCTCTTGGAGGAGATATGAGCTTTGATAGCTTTGTTATCCTTCCTGCCCATGTATTCAAGACAGAGCAACGCTTGGCGGAATACAAGGAATTCTTTGAGCCACAACTTTCTGACCTAGCTCTTAGCCGTAACATCGGTATGGGAATCAAGGAAATTGCAGCGCGTGTTGACTTGATTAACCGTGAAAAAGCTGCAGTCGAAGCAGTCGTTCTTCAATACGGAACTAAATAATTAAGACTAAATAAAAGAAAACTCAGCTATCTCATGTAATACTCTTCGAAAATCTCTTCAAACCACGTCAGCGTCGCCTTGCCGTAGGTATGGGTACTGACTTCGTCAGTTCTATCCACAACCTCAAAGCAGTGCTTTGAGCAACCTGTGGCTAGCTTCCTAGTTTGCTCTTTGATTTTCATTGAGTATAAAATGCAGAGAGTTGAGTTTTTTTTAAGGCAAATTTGGTATAATGGTTTTAATAAGGAGGAGTTTCTCATGATAAAAATCTTATTAGTTGAGGATGACCTAGGCCTGTCAAATTCAGTATTTGACTTTTTAGACGATTTTGCAGATGTCATGCAGGTATTTGATGGTGAAGAAGGTCTCTACGAAGCTGAAAGTGGCGTCTATGACTTGATTTTGCTCGATTTAATGTTGCCTGAAAAAAATGGCTTCCAAGTCTTGAAAGAATTGCGTGAAAAAGGAATTACGACACCAGTTCTGATCATGACTGCCAAGGAAAGTTTGGATGACAAGGGACATGGATTTGAACTGGGAGCGGATGACTATCTGACCAAACCTTTCTACCTAGAAGAACTCAAAATGCGAATTCAAGCCCTTCTCAAACGTTCAGGTAAGTTTAATGAAAACACCTTGACTTATGGAAATATTGTAGTTAATTTGTCAACAAATACCGTTAAGGTTGAAGATACTCCTGTCGAATTGCTGGGGAAAGAGTTTGATTTATTAGTCTATTTCCTGCAAAATCAAAATGTTATTTTGCCCAAGACTCAGATTTTTGATCGTCTATGGGGATTTGATAGTGACACAACGATTTCAGTTGTAGAAGTCTATGTTTCAAAAGTCCGTAAGAAATTAAAAGGAACCACTTTTGCAGAGAATTTGCAAACCTTGCGCAGTGTTGGGTATATTTTAAAAGATGTTCAGTAAACTAAAAAAAACATGGTATGCGGATGACTTTAGTTATTTTATTCGCAACTTTGGTGTCTTCACTCTGATTTTCTCCACCATGACCTTGATTATTTTACAGGTCATGCACTCGAGTCTCTATACTTCGGTGGATGATAAGCTTCATGGACTGAGTGAAAATCCTCAGGCAGTTATTCAGCTGGCAGTAAATAGGGCAACAGAAGAGATTAAAGACTTAGAGAATGCCGCTACAGATACTAGTAAGACTGAGATAAAACCCAATGTCAGTTCCAACACAGAAGTCATTCTTTTTGATAAGAATTTTACCCAGCTCCTTTCTGGAAATCGATTTTTGGGATTGGATAAGATTAAATTAGAGAAAAAAGAACTAGGCCATATCTATCAGATTCAAGTTTTTAATAGCTATGGACAAGAAGAAATCTATCGCATGATTTTGATGGAAACGAATATCAGTTCGGTTTCAACCAATATCAAGTATGCAGCTGTCTTGATAAATACCAGTCAGTTGGAGCAAGCTAGTCAAAAGCATGAGCAATTGATTGTGGTTGTGATGGCTAGTTTCTGGATTTTGTCTTTACTTGCCAGTCTCTATCTAGCTAGGGTCAGTGTTCGTCCTCTGCTTGAGAGCATGCAGAAGCAGCAGTCCTTTGTAGAAAATGCCAGTCATGAGTTACGAACTCCTCTTGCAGTTTTGCAAAATCGTTTAGAGACCCTTTTTCGTAAGCCAGAAGCAACCATTATGGATGTGAGCGAAAGCATTGCATCGAGTTTGGAAGAAGTCCGAAATATGCGTTTTTTGACGACGAACTTATTGAATTTAGCTCGTAGAGATGATGGAATTAAGCCGGAACTTGCAGAAGTTCCAACCAGTTTTTTCAATACGACTTTCACAAATTATGAGATGATTGCTTCGGAAAATGACCGTGTCTTCCGTTTTGAAAATCGGATTCATCGAACGATTGTCACAGATCAGCTTCTTTTAAAACAACTGATGACCATCCTATTTGATAATGCCATCAAATATACTGAAGAGGATGGTGAAATTGATTTTTTGATTTCAGCAACCGATCGCAATCTGTATTTACTTGTTTCTGATAATGGAGTCGGTATTTCAGCAGAAGATAAGAAGAAGATTTTTGACCGTTTTTATCGAGTGGACAAGGCTAGAACCCGTCAAAAAGGTGGTTTTGGTTTAGGATTATCCCTAGCCAAGCAAATTGTAGATGCCCTAAAAGGAAGCATTACTGTTAAAGATAATAAACCAAAGGGAACAATCTTTGAAGTGAAGATAGCCATCCACACACCATCTAAAAAGAAAAAATAAAAATATCGCTCCAGCTGGGGCGATATTTTGGATTTATCTTTTACGTTTTTGTTTGATAATAAATCGTTGAACTTTTAAAACAAGTAAGCTGGATCCGATTGCTGCGACAAAGGCAAGAGCAGTTGATAATTTTAATGCTAAAAAGATAAAACTAAAGATGGCAATACAGATACAAAAAACAGCGATATTAACAAAAAATAGGATTTCCTTGAGATTGGTATCAGATTGCGCTTCAGGTGTATAATCTTGATAGCGAGGAACCTGCTGGCTTAATTCTTCTTGATAGTCTACCTCATAGGATTGTAATTTTCTTACGGGCATTATTCTCTCCTTAACAGTACATACCTATTTTATCATTTTTTCAGCAGAGAATTATTACAGAAAGGTTACAAAAAGAATAAAGTCCCTTTTCATTTTCAAAGAATAGCTGATTTTTGAGAAATATGGTATAATTTTCCTTATGGAAAAGATTATCATTACAGCAACTGCTGAAAGTATTGAACAAGTTAAACAACTGCTCGAAGCTGGCGTAGACCGTATCTATGTCGGTGAGAAAGATTTTGGCCTTCGTCTGCCAACAACCTTTAGTCATGACCAACTGCGTGAAATCGCTAATCTGGTTCATGATGCTGATAAGGAATTGATTGTTGCGGTTAACGCCCTCATGCACCAAGATATGATGGATCGTATCAAGCCCTTCTTAGACTTCTTGGAAGAAATCAAGACAGACTACATCACGATTGGGGATGCAGGTGTCTTTTATGTGGTCAATCGAGACGGTTATTCCTTTAAGACTATCTACGATGCTTCAACTATGGTGACAAGCAGTCGTCAGATCAACTTCTGGGGACAAAAGGCTGGTGCATCTGAGGCTGTTTTGGCGCGTGAAATTCCATCTGCTGAACTCTTCAAAATGCCAGAGATTTTGGAAATTCCTGCTGAAGTTTTGGTTTACGGAGCTAGTGTCATCCATCATTCTAAGCGTCCGCTCTTGCAAAATTACTATAACTTTACGCACATCGATGATGAAAAGACGCGCAAGCGTGACCTTTTCTTGGCAGAGCCAAGTGACCCTGAGAGCCATTACTCTATCTTTGAAGACAATCATGGTACCCACATCTTTGCCAACAATGACCTTGATTTGATGACCAAATTGACAGAATTGGTAGAGCATGGTTTCACTCACTGGAAACTAGAAGGGCTCTACACACCTGGTCAGAATTTTGTTGAGATTGCAAAACTCTTTATCCAAGCACGTAGTTTGATTCAAGAGGGCAACTTTAGCCATGATCAAGCCTTCTTGCTGGATGAAGAAGTTCGTAAACTTCACCCTAAAAACCGATTCCTTGATACAGGATTTTATGATTACGATCCTGATATGGTTAAATAAAGTAAATGGATAGTTGAGAGAAGGAAGATGCAAACATTTCTTCTCTCAATTTTTCTTATTCTCCAATATTTTCAAAAAAATAAGTAGGCTAGGATGCTCTGTTTGCTGGGATTTTTAAGAAAAGTAACCTTCTTGAGTTTAAAAATTATCCCATGTTTGCAGGTGCCAAATGTCCCTTTTTTTGGTATAATTTTTTATAATGAAAACGATTGGTAATCGCTATGTTGTGGTGGATTTAGAGGCAACTAGCACAGGTAGTAAGGCTAAAATTATTCAAGTGGGAATTGTTGTGATTGAGGATGGAAAAATCGTCGATCACTATACGACGGATGTCAACCCACATGAACCTTTGGATGCTCATATCAAAGAACTGACAGGATTGACAGACAAACGTCTGGCGCAAGCACCTGATTTTTCGCAAGTTGCTAGAAAAATCTTTGACTTGGTGGAGGATGGGATTTTTGTAGCCCATAATGTTCAGTTTGATGCCAATCTCTTGGCGGAAAATTTATTTTTTGAAGGCTATGAGCTAAGAAATCCTCGTGTTGACACGGTCGAATTGGCTCAGGTCTTTTTCCCTGAACTGGAAAAATATAGTTTACCGATATTGTGTCGAGAATTAGGAATTCCTCTTAAGCATGCTCACACAGCCCTTTCAGATGCTCAAGCTACAGCGGAATTACTTCTTTTTTTACGAGAAAAGATGGCCCAACTTCCTAAAGGACTCTTGGAACGTTTGCTGGGAATGGCTGACGCCCTCTTATATGAGTCCTACCTGGTTATTGAAGAAATTTATCGCAGCCAATCTATCCTGAGTTTTCCAGACTTGGTCGAAGTTCAAGGACTGTATTTCAAGAAAATTGCAGCTCCAAATAAGCCAAGAAAATTATCTCAGGATTTTTCTAAGAATATTTCTCTGTTGAACCTTGAAGTGAGGGAGAAGCAAGAAAGTTTTGCTAAAGAGGTTGACTTGCTATTGAAAGATGAGCTTGTCTCTCTGATTCAAGCACCGACAGGGATTGGGAAAACCTATGGCTATCTCTTACCCTCTTTATCCCAAGTAAAAGAGCGTCAGATTGTCCTTAGCGTTCCGACAAAGATTCTTCAAAATCAAATCATGGAAGAAGAAGGTAAACGTCTCAAGGAAGTGTTCCATATAGACATTCATAGTTTAAAGGGACCACAAAATTACCTGAAGTTGGATGCCTTTTATCGTTCCTTGCAGGAAAATGATGAAAATCGCTTATTTAGACGCTTTAAAATGCAACTCTTGGTCTGGTTGACAGAGACAGAGACAGGAGATTTGGATGAAATTGGTCAACTCTACCGTTACCAACATTTTCTAACAGTTCTTCGTCATGACGGGAATTTATCATCTCAAAGCTTATTTGTGACGGAAGATTTTTGGAAACGTAGTCAAGAAAGGGCACAAACCTGTAAGATTTTAGTGACCAATCATGCCTATCTTGTAACCAGACTTGAAGATAATCCTGAATTTGTCAGCGACCGTTTATTGATTATTGATGAAGTCCAAAAAGTTTTGTTGGCTATAGAAAATCTGCTTCAAGAGACCTACGATATCCAGTCTATTATCGATTTGCTTGATAAGGCTTTACTGGAGGAGCAAAATAAGGTTCAACAACGAATACTAGAAAGTATTCGCTTTGAGTTTATTTACTTGATAGAACAATTTCAGTCTGGAAAATCTAAGAAGAGTATCTTGGATTCTTTTGCCAATCTCCGCCAGTATTTTTCAGAATTAGAGGTAGAAGGCTTTGAGGAACTGGTTCGCTATTTTACTGTTGAAGGTGATTACTGGCTTGAAGCAACTGAAACGAGTCAGAAGAAAATTCAGATTTCTTCTACAAAATCAGGTCGTATTTTTCTATCTTCTTTAGTGCCTGATTCATGTCAAGTCTTGGGAGTGTCGGCCACTCTTGAGATTAGTCAGAGGGTTTCTTTGGCAGACCTTTTAGGCTATCCTGAAGCCAAATTTGTCAAGGTTGAAGCTGGTAAAAAACAGGATCAAGAAGTGGTCTTGATCAAAGATTTTCCTCTAGTAACAGAAACCTCCTTAGAAGTCTATGCCAAGGAGGTAGCTGATTTGCTGATGAAAGTTCAAGCTTTCCAGCAACCGATTTTGGTTCTCTTTACTGCTAAAGACATGCTTCTAGCAGTATCAAATTTACTCCCTGTAAGTCATTTAGCCCAGTATAAAAATGGCGATGTCCATCAGCTAAAGAAACGTTTTGAAAAAGGTGAACAACAAATCCTGCTTGGTGCAGCAAGTTTCTGGGAGGGAGTTGATTTTTCAAGTCATCCTTTTGTGATTCAAGTTGTACCAAGACTTCCTTTCCAAAATCCCCAAGAGCCCTTAACTAAAAAGATTAATCAGGAACTGAATCAAGAAGGGAAAAATGCCTTTTATGATTATCAATTGCCTATGGCCATTATTCGTTTAAAGCAGGCTTTGGGAAGAAGTATGAGACGCGAACACCAACGTTCCTTAACTCTTATTTTGGATAAGAGAATTGTCGGAAAGCGATACGGCAAGCAAATAGTGACTTCTCTAGCAAAAGAAGCGAGCGTTACAACGATCGCTCAATCTGAAGTTAATGAGGCTATTGATAGATTTTTAAATGAACTTTGATAAATAGTATTGTATGAAAGTATAAGGTTAGTGTATATGAAACGTTCTCTCGACTCTAGAGTCGATTATAGTTTGCTATTACCAGTATTTTTTCTACTGGTTATTGGCGTGGTGGCTATCTATATAGCTGTTAGTCATGATTATCCAAACAATATTCTGCCCATTTTAGGGCAGCAGGTCGCCTGGATTGCCTTGGGGCTTGTGATTGGTTTTGTGGTCATGCTCTTTAATACAGAATTTCTTTGGAAAGTGACCCCCTTTCTGTATATTTTAGGCTTGGGACTCATGGTTCTGCCGATTGTCTTTTATAATCCAAGCCTAGTTGCATCAACGGGTGCCAAAAACTGGGTATCGGTAAATGGTGTTACCTTGTTCCAGCCGTCAGAATTTATGAAGATATCCTATATCCTCATGTTGGCTCGTGTCATTGTCCAGTTTACCAAAAAACATAAGGAATGGAGACGCACAGTTCCGCTGGACTTCTTATTGATCTTCTGGATGATTCTCTTTACCATTCCAGTCCTAGTTCTTTTGGCACTTCAAAGTGACTTGGGGACGGCTTTGGTTTTTGTAGCCATTTTCTCAGGAATCGTCTTGTTATCAGGAGTTTCTTGGAAAATTATTATCCCAGTATTTGTGACTGCGGTAACAGGTATTGCTGGCTTCTTAGCTATTTTTATCAGCAAGGACGGAAGGGCTTTTCTTCATCAATTAGGAATGCCGACTTACCAAATCAATCGTATCTTGGCTTGGCTCAATCCTTTTGACTTTGCCCAAACAACCACTTACCAGCAGGCTCAAGGACAAATTGCTATTGGCAGTGGTGGCCTATTTGGTCAGGGATTTAATGCTTCGAATCTGCTTATTCCAGTTCGCGAGTCGGATATGATTTTCACGGTTATCGCAGAAGATTTTGGCTTCATTGGCTCAGTCCTTGTCATTGCTCTCTATCTCATGCTCATTTACCGTATGTTGAAGATTACTCTCAAATCAAATAACCAGTTCTACACCTATATTTCCACTGGTTTGATTATGATGTTGCTCTTCCACATCTTTGAAAATATCGGTGCTGTGACGGGCTTGCTTCCTTTGACTGGGATTCCTCTGCCTTTCATTTCACAAGGAGGATCAGCTATTATTAGTAATCTGATTGGTGTTGGCTTGCTTTTATCGATGAGTTACCAGACTAATCTAGCTGAAGAAAAGAGTGGAAAAGTCCCATTCAAACGGAAAAAGGTTGTATTAAAACGAATCAAATAAGGAGAAAATCATGGTTAAAGTAGCAGTAATGTTAGCTCAGGGCTTTGAAGAAATTGAAGCTTTGACAGTTGTAGATGTCTTGCGTCGAGCAAATATCACTTGTGATATGGTAGGATTTGAGGAGCAAGTAACAGGTTCGCATGCAATCCAAGTAAGTGCAGATCGTGTTTTTGATGGTGATTTATCAGACTATGACATGATTGTTCTTCCTGGCGGAATGCCTGGTTCTGCACATTTGCGCGATAATCAGGCCCTAATTCAAGAATTGCAAAGCTTCGAACAAGACGGAAAAAAATTAGCAGCCATTTGTGCGGCGCCAATTGCGCTCAATCAAGCAGGGCTATTGAAAAACAAGGAATACACTTGTTATGACGGCGTTCAAGAGCAAATCCTTGATGCTCACTACGTCAAGGAAACAGTAGTGGTAGATGGTCATTTGACAACCAGTCGAGGCCCGTCAACAGCCCTTGCCTTTGCCTACGAGTTGGTGGAGCAATTAGGAGGAGACGCAGAGACTTTACGAGCAGGAATGCTCTATCGAGATGTCTTTGGTAAAAATCAGTAAAACGGGAGTAAAACTCTCGTTTTTTTACTTGGAAAAATCTAGGAAATCATCGCTTTTTTAAGGAAAAAATGGTATAATGAAAGCTATGAAATATCACGATTACATCTGGGATTTAGGTGGGACTTTACTGGATAATTATGAAACTTCAACAGCTGCATTTGTTGAAACTTTAGCGCTGTATGGTATCACACAAGACCACGACAGTGTCTATAAGGCTTTAAAGGTTTCTACTGATTTTGCGATTGAGACATTCGCTCCCAACTTAGAGCATTTTTTAGAAAAGTACAAGGAAAATGAAGCCAGAGAGCTGCAACACCCGATTTTATTTGATGGAGTTTCTGATTTATTGGAAGACATTTCAAATCAAGGAGGGCGTCATTTTCTGGTCTCTCACCGAAATAATCAAGTCTTGGAAATTTTAGAAAAAACCTCTATAGCAGCTTATTTTACAGAAGTGGTGACTTCTAACTCAGGCTTTAAGAGAAAACCAGATCCTGAGTCCATGATGTATTTAAGAGAAAAGTATCAGATTAGCTCTGGCCTTGTCATTGGTGATCGACCGATTGATATTGAAGCAGGGCAAGCTGCTGGACTCGATACCCACTTGTTTACCAGTATCGTGAATTTAAGACAAGTATTAGACATGTAAGAAAAAGGAATAAGATGACAGAAGAAATCAAAAATCTGCAGGCACAGGATTATGATGCCAGTCAAATTCAAGTTTTAGAGGGCTTAGAGGCTGTACGTATGCGTCCAGGGATGTATATCGGATCAACCTCAAAAGAAGGTCTTCACCATCTAGTCTGGGAAATTGTTGATAACTCAATCGACGAGGCCTTGGCAGGATTTGCCAACCATATTCAAGTATTCATTGAGCCAGATAATTCGATCACTGTTGTCGATGATGGGCGTGGTATCCCAGTCGATATTCAGGAAAAAACAGGCCGACCTGCCGTTGAGACTGTCTTTACTGTTCTTCACGCTGGAGGTAAATTTGGCGGTGGCGGTTATAAGGTCTCAGGTGGTCTTCACGGAGTAGGGTCATCAGTAGTTAATGCTCTTTCCACTCAATTAGACGTTCATGTCCACAAAAACGGAAAGATTCATTACCAAGAATACCGTCGTGGTCATGTCGTCGCAGACCTTGAGGTAGTCGGAGATACAGATAGAACTGGAACAACGGTTCACTTCACACCAGACCCAGAAATCTTTACGGAAACAACAACCTTTGATTTTGATAAATTAAATAAACGGATTCAAGAGTTAGCCTTTCTAAATCGCGGTCTTCAAATCTCTATCACAGATAAGCGTGAAGGTTTGGAACAAACCAAGCACTACCATTATGAAGGTGGGATTGCTAGTTACGTTGAATATATCAATGAGAACAAGGATGTGATCTTTGACACACCAATCTACACAGATGGTGAAATGGATGATATCACAGTGGAAGTAGCCATGCAGTACACAATGGGTTACCATGAAAACGTCATGAGTTTCGCCAACAATATTCATACCCATGAAGGTGGAACGCATGAACAAGGTTTCCGTACAGCACTGACTCGTGTTATCAACGATTATGCTCGGAAGAATAAGTTACTGAAAGACAATGAAGACAATCTGACAGGGGAAGATGTTCGTGAAGGATTAACTGCAGTTATCTCAGTTAAACACCCAAATCCACAGTTTGAAGGACAAACTAAGACTAAACTGGGGAATAGTGAAGTGGTCAAGATTACCAATCGCCTCTTCAGCGATGCCTTTTCTGATTTCCTCATGGAGAATCCACAGATTGCTAAACGTATCGTGGAAAAAGGGATTTTGGCTGCCAAAGCTCGTGTGGCTGCCAAGCGTGCGCGTGAAGTCACTCGTAAAAAATCTGGTTTAGAAATTTCTAACCTTCCAGGAAAACTGGCGGACTGTTCTTCTAACAATCCTGCAGAAACAGAACTCTTCATCGTCGAAGGAGACTCAGCTGGTGGATCAGCTAAATCTGGTCGTAACCGTGAGTTCCAGGCTATCCTTCCAATTCGCGGTAAGATTTTGAACGTTGAAAAAGCTAGTATGGATAAGATTCTAGCTAACGAAGAAATTCGTAGTCTTTTCACAGCGATGGGAACAGGATTTGGTGCAGAATTTGATGTTTCAAAAGCTCGTTACCAAAAACTTGTTTTGATGACCGATGCCGATGTCGATGGAGCTCACATTCGTACCCTTCTTTTAACCTTGATTTATCGTTATATGAAACCAATTCTAGAAGCTGGTTATGTTTATATTGCTCAACCACCAATCTATGGTGTCAAAGTTGGAAGTGAGATTAAAGAATATATCCAACCAGGAGCAGATCAAGAAATCAAACTCCAAGAAGCTTTAGCCCGTTATAGTGAAGGTCGTACCAAACCGACTATTCAGCGTTATAAGGGGCTAGGTGAAATGGATGATCATCAGTTATGGGAAACAACCATGGATCCGGAACATCGCTTGATGGCCAGAGTTTCTGTGGATGATGCTGCAGAAGCAGATAAAATCTTTGATATGTTGATGGGGGATCGAGTAGAGCCACGTCGTGAGTTTATCGAAGAAAATGCTGTCTATAGTACACTTGATGTCTAAAAAATCGGGAGAAGTAGTTCCCTTGGTCTAAAAAATATGATATAATCATTACGATTGTTTCAAGTAAAAAAGGAGTTTAATATGTCTGCTAGACTAGTAATTTATTTAACAATTGCAGTTGTAGTTTTATTGGTCATTGTCTATGCTATCGCAATCTATGTAAGAAAGCGCAATGAAAGTAAATTAGCAATTTTAGAAGAGAAAAAAGAAGAGCTGTACAATCTTCCAGTTAATGATGAAGTTGAAGCTGTAAAAAATATGCACTTGATTGGACAAAGTCAGGTGACTTTCCGTGAATGGAATCAAAAATGGGTTGATCTATCTCTTAATTCTTTTGCCGATATCGAAAATAATCTTTTCGAAGCAGAAGGTTATAACAACTCATTCCGTTTTTTCAAAGCTAGTCATCAAATTGATCAAATCGAGAGCCAAATTACCTTGATTGAAGAAGATATTGCAGCAATTCGTAATGCCTTGGCAGATTTGGAGAAACAAGAGTCTAAAAATAGTGGCCGTGTTCTGCATACCTTGGACTTGTTTGAAGAGTTACAACACCGAGTTGCTGATCATTCTGAAGAATATGGACAAGGTTTGTCTGAAATCGAAAAACAATTGGAAAATATCCAATCAGAGTTTTCTCAGTTTGTAACTTTAAATTCGTCTGGTGATCCAGTAGAAGCTGCTGTGATTCTTGATAATGCTGAAAATCATATCTTGGCTTTGACACATATTGTTGATCGTATACCAGCAGTTGTAACAACATTATCTAAAGAGCTACCTGATCAGCTAGAAGATTTGGAGGATGGTTACCGTAAGCTTTTAGATGCTAATTATCATTTTGCTGAAACGGATATTGAAGCGCGTTTCCAACTGCTTTATGAAGCTCTCAAGAAAAATCATGAGAATATTGCGCAATTAGAATTGGATAATGCAGAGTACGAAAATACTCAAATCCAAGAAGAGATTAATGCACTTTATGATATTTTTACACGAGAAATTGCTGCACAGAAAGTGGTAGAAGGTTTAGTAGCAACACTTCCTACTTATCTTCAACATATGAAAGATAGTAATACTGTTTTAGTGGACGATATTCAACGATTAAGTCAGAATTATCTACTTTCTGAAATAGATGTTAGTCATGTTCATAGATTGCAAGCTGAATTAGACTCTTTGGAAGAATCTGTATTAGCATTAACTTCTGAACAAGAGGAATATTCTGAGCCATATTCATTACTCGAAGAACGTTTGGAAAACTTACAAGCAACTTTGAAAGAAATTGAGGATGAGCAAGTTGAACTTAGTCAACGTCTTGCTCAGATTGAAAAAGATGATATCAATGCTCGCCAGAAAGCAAATGTTTATGTTAATCGTCTTCATACAATTAAGAGATATATGGAAAAACGCAATCTTCCAGGTATTCCTCAGAATTTCTTACAGTTGTTCTTTACAGCAAGTAACCATACAGAAGAGTTAATGGCTGAACTAGAAGAAGCTCAGGTCAATATCGAAGTTGTAAATCGTATGCTTGAGATTACAACAAATGATATGGAAGCACTTGAAGATGAAACTTATGATATTGTTAAATATGCAACCTTGACTGAACAATTACTACAGTATTCAAACCGTTACCGCTCATTTGATGAACGAATTCAAGAAGCCTTTAATGAATCATTAGAAATCTTTGAAAAAGAATTTGATTATCATGCTTCATTTGATAAGATTTCGCAAGCTTTGGAAGTCGCAGAGCCTGGTGTAACCAACCGTTTTGTTACTTCATATGAAAAGACACGTGAGACAATTCGTTTCTAACATAATAAAAAAGATTTGGTTTTGTGAGAAGCAGAACCAAATCTTTTTTATTGTCTATAAAATCTTCTATGATAAAATCTCATACTCTTCGAAAATCTCTTCAAACCACGTCAGCGTCGTCTTACCGTACTCAAGTACATCTTGCGGCTAGCTTCCTAGTTTGTTCTTTGATTTTCATTGAGTATCGAGATAAAAAATTGGAGACGATTTAAAAAGCAAAACAAACCTAATTTTGTTCCATAAGGTTCAAAACACTTTCTAATATCTCCAAGATTTTATTTGGTTGGAATCGAAATTCCAATTAATTTTTCTGAATAGAGGGTTTTGATATTGGCCTCATCAATAGAGTCCTTATCAATTTTACGTTTCAAGAAAAACTCTTGGATGGCTTCGATTTCAGTTTCTCGAATAGCACGGTGTTTGTTTGAGATGAGGATTTCATAGTGAAGCGGAGCTTGGGTAAAAATAACATCTGTATTTCCTGCAGAATAAACCTCAACAAGGGTTGCATCTGTACTTTCTAGCTGGCTTTTTACAAGTTGCGAGTGTGAGTTTGTCGTATTGATAAGCTTCATAGTATTTCCTCCGATTTTCTAATTCTATTATAGCACTTTTTGAATAAAGTAGTTTGATTTAGTCAACCTTATGCTGTTTTTTCCAAGATTGGATTGCCCATTTATGGCTACCACGTTTGAGATTTTCAATAGCCTCGTCAATAGGGAACCAAGAAATATGATTAAAATCTTCTAGTGGTTTTTGCACTTCTTTGAAAGAAGTCGCTTCATAGAGGTAGGCAGGATTGTAGTAGTAGGTGTCACGGTGACGAGAGTAGAAATATTCGTCAGCTTGTCCGTAATAGGCACCGATTTCAGCTGTAAAGCCAAGTTCTTCAATCAATTCACGCTTTAGGGCTTCTTGATGATTTTCACCTGCTTCAATTTCACCACCTGGTAAGAACCAAGCACCATTGGGTGCTTGAACAAGAACAATTTGTTTTCGCTCAGCATCAGGGATAACAGCATATACGCCATAACGAGCAACATAGTCTGTATTCGCTTTTTTTTCTCCGAAAGTTGGGTTTGCCATTGCGTTTTCCTCATTATCTATTATCTTTATTATTATCTTAATGGACAAAGGCCTAGCTGTCAAGAATTTATAGTTATTTTAGTAAAAAAGAGCAGAAAATTTTCATTTTCTACTCCTTTTCTATAGAATTTATACTTCTCTTTCAGAAGTTTTTACTTCAGCTTTTTTGGCAGATTTAATCTGAATGTTTCCCTTGCTAGTCATCACTGCCTTTAGGTCTTTTTCGCTTGGATTTTCAAGGTAGTAATCAGTGATTGCGTCCTCAATATAGTCTTGAATAGTACGACGAAGTGGGCGTGCTCCCATTTTTGGATCATAACCGAGGTCGACTAATTTTTCCTTGACTTTGTCAGTTACATCTAAATGAATGTTGTTACTTGAAAGACGCTTGTTAACGTCTGCAAGCATAAGTTCGACAATCTGAAGGAGGTTGTCCTTGCTGAGAGCCTTAAATTCGATAATACCATCAAAACGGTTCATAAACTCTGGACTAAAGAAGTTGCCGAGTTCACCGAGGACGGAGTTAGTTCGTCCTTCTCTAGCAGCACCAAATCCAACGCTGGCTTCGGCCTTTCCAGTCCCAGCATTTGAAGTCATGATAATAATGGCATCCTTGAAGCTGACGGTACGTCCTTGACCATCTGTCAAACGGCCATCGTCCAAGACTTGAAGGAACATATGCATGACATCTGGATGGGCTTTCTCTACTTCGTCCAAGAGAATAAGAGAATATGGATTGCGGCGAACTTTTTCAGTTAATTGCCCAGCCTCATCGTAGCCGACATAACCTGGAGGGGCGCCGACCAACTTAGCCACACTGTGTTTTTCCATATATTCACTCATATCGAAGCGAATCATACTGTCAGCAGAACCAAAGAGTTCGATAGCTAGTTGTTTGGAAAGTTCTGTCTTACCGACACCAGTTGGTCCGACAAAGAGGAAGCTTCCAATTGGACGGTTAGGCGTACCGAGACCGACACGATTTCGGCGAATAGCCTTGGCGATCTTATTGACTGCATCATCTTGTCCAATAACATGAGACTTGAGATCTTCGGCTAGATGGATGAGTTGAGATTGTTCTTTCTCTTTTAAATCACCAACAGGGATATTTGTTTTCTGCTCGATAATGTGCTCAATAGTTTTCTCACTGATGATAGGAGTGTCCTGATCTGTGACCTTTTTCTTTTGCATTTCCTTATACTTGGCAATCTGGTCGCGAAAGTAAGCTGCTTTTTCAAAGTCTTCGTCACGGGTTGCCTGAGCCTTGAGATTTTCGGCCTCAATCAGACGTTGGTCAATGACCTTAGGATCGACAAAATTCAAGGTCAAGTTCATCTTTGAACCAGCTTCATCTAGGAGGTCAATGGCCTTGTCAGGCAAGAAGCGATCTTGGATGTAGCGATTGGACAGAGTTGCAGCTGCTTCAATCGCAGCATCGGTATATTGAACGTGGTGGTAGTCTTCGTATTTTTTTTGAATCCCTTTGAGGATAATAATCGTTTCTTCCACCGTTGGTTCATCAACCTTGACAGGCTGCATACGACGCTCTAGCGCAGCATCTTTTTCAATGATGCGGTACTCATTGAGAGTAGTAGCACCGACCAATTGCAGTTCTCCACGAGCAAGGGCGGGCTTGAGGATATTTCCTGCATCCATATTGCCATCGCCTGCAGAACCAGCACCAACAATTTCATGGATTTCATCGATAAAGAGGATGATATCCTCACGTTTGCGAATTTCTTCCATGAGTTTTTGCATGCGTTCTTCAAATTGTCCTCGAATACCCGTTCCTTGGACCAGGCTAACCACATCCAGGCGGATGACTTGTTTGCCTTGTAGTTTATGTGGAACGTCGCCATCAACGATTTTCTGAGCTAGACCTTCGACAACGGCTGTTTTTCCGACACCTGGTTCACCGATAAGAACAGGATTATTCTTGGTTCTGCGATTGAGAATTTCGATGACACGGATAATCTCATCATCGCGTCCAATAACGGGATCTATGTCTCCACGACGGGCAATTTCAGTTACGTTGATACCAAATTCTTCCAGCAGGCCTTTTTCTTGGCTTGGAGGCGGAGTTTGAGCAGATCCACGATTTTGGGAACCATAACCGCCGTTTCCACCGTAACCTCCACCTGATTGGGTTGGGGGAATAGGAGGAGTATTGCTAGAAGGTCTAAAATTGTTTAGGTCATTGAAGAAATCACCAAAGGGATCAAAGTCACGATTATTCAGATCCGTCATACCTTTAAAGAGGCTATTGTTAGGATCTGTCTTGATAATCTTATAGCAGTTTTGACAGAGGTCAATTTGTTTTTGCTTTCCATTGAGATTGGTATAAAGATGAATTGTTGAGTCATTGATTTTACAGTTTTGACAAAGCATACATCTACCTCATTTCTTTCTTTCTTTAGCCTGACCTATCCAAAGGTCAATAATAGTCAAATTTCTATACTCTCATTATAACAGGATTGGGATGTAAAGCAAGTAAAAAGATTGCAGATTTAAGAAGTCGTTACAATGAAAATCTTCGTGGATTTGGACTATAAAAAAATCCTATTTGTGAGACAAAAAGGATTTTGGTTAGACATGCAGGGTGTAATCCCAGCTTGTTTTGTATTAGTAAAGGAGTTCGTAAATCTCCATTGCAATCAAGTCAATGCTATCAAACGTATAAGTTTCGCGAGCTTCGACATCACGAAGGGTAAAGATTGAGCCGTTTTCTTCGTCGTGGCTGTATGCAACTTCTGCAACAACAACTCCCTCGCGTTCAAAATTACGTTTTAAATTTCCGCCGTCTTTTGCCATTGCTTCAAGGCGGTTGATAATTCTAACCAAATGTGATTCCATTTTGATTCTCCTTCATTTCTTATCGTTACTATTTTACCATAAAGGAGGCCAACTTGCCTAGAAAAAACTAAGATTTCTCGCTAATTCTACCAGCTTAAAGTTTTTTTGAATAAATTAGACAAAAGATTTGAATTTTAATTCAATTCATGTTATAATCATACAGTATTCTATTTTAGAAAGCAGTGTGACTATGAATTTTTCTTTTTTACCTAAGTATTTACCTTATTTTAACTATGGGGCTATCGTGACGGTTCTCATTTCTATCTGTGTTGTCTTTTTGGGAACTATTTTGGGTGTTGTCTTGGCTTTTGGGCAACGTTCAAAGTTTAAACCGCTTGTTTGGCTGGCCAACTTGTACGTTTGGATTTTCCGTGGGACACCGATGATGGTTCAGATTATGATTGCCTTTGCCCTTATGCACATCAATGCTCCGACTATTCAGGTTGGAATTTTAGGTGTTGATCTTTCTCGTCTGATTCCAGGGATTTTGATTATCTCTATGAACAGTGGTGCTTATGTTTCTGAGACTGTTCGTGCAGGAATAAATGCGGTTCCTAAGGGGCAGTTAGAGGCAGCTTATTCTTTAGGGATTCGTCCTAAAAATGCGATGCGCTATGTGATTTTGCCACAAGCAATCAAAAATATCTTGCCAGCATTGGGGAACGAATTTATTACCATTATCAAGGACAGCTCCCTCTTATCAGCTATCGGTGTTATGGAGTTGTGGAATGGGGCTACAACAGTTTCTACAACAACCTATCTACCTTTAACACCTCTTTTATTTGCAGCCTTTTATTACTTGATTATGACCTCTATTTTGACAGTAGCCTTGAAAGCTTTTGAAAAACGTATGGGACAAGGAGATAAGAAATAATGACAGAAACCTTGATAAAAATTGAAAATTTACATAAATCCTTTGGCAAGAATGAAGTATTGAAGGGCATCAACCTTGAGATTAAAAGAGGAGAAGTTGTCGTTATCATCGGTCCTTCAGGGAGCGGAAAATCTACCTTGCTTCGCTCTATGAATTTGTTGGAAGAAGCGACCAAGGGGAAGGTTATCTTTGAAGGAGTCGATATTACGGACAAGAAGAATGACCTGTTTGCCATGCGTGAGAAGATGGGGATGGTTTTCCAACAATTTAACCTCTTTCCTAATATGACTGTGATGGAAAATATCACCTTGTCTCCTATCAAGACCAAAGGTGAAAGTAAGGAAGTTGCTGAGAAGAGAGCCCAAGAGCTTTTAGAAAAAGTTGGTTTGCCAGATAAGGCAGACGCTTACCCACAGAGTTTGTCAGGTGGCCAGCAACAGCGGATTGCCATCGCGCGTGGGTTAGCTATGGAACCTGATGTTTTGCTCTTTGACGAGCCAACTTCAGCCCTGGACCCTGAAATGGTAGGTGAAGTGTTGGCTGTTATGCAAGACCTAGCCAAGTCAGGAATGACCATGGTTATCGTAACGCATGAGATGGGATTTGCTCGTGAGGTGGCAGACCGTGTCATCTTTATGGCAGACGGTGTGGTTGTTGAAGACGGAACACCTGAACAGATTTTTGAACAAACCCAAGAACAACGGACTAAAGACTTCTTGAGTAAGGTTTTATAATCTATTTTAAAATTTCAAGACAAGATTAGTGAAAAGCTCGACCCGAGCTTTTTCTTATAGTTTGAAACTATAGGGTTTCCTAGGAAAGAAGTGTTAGAGGGGACTAGCAGTTTTTGGTATAATGGAAGATATTTGAGAGAAAAGAGAAGTGATATGACACAGATTATTGATGGAAAGGCTCTAGCAGCGAAGTTACAAGGACAGCTGACTGAAAAGACTGAAATATTAAAGGAGGAAACGGGGCTAGTACCTGGTTTGGTAGTGATTTTGGTTGGGAACAACCCTGCCAGCCAAGTCTACGTTCGTAACAAGGAGAGGTCAGCCCTTGCGGCTGGATTCCGTAGTGAAGTTGTGCGAGTTCCAGATACCATTACTCAAGAGGAATTGTTAGACTTGATTGCCAAATACAATCAAGATTCAGCTTGGCATGGGATATTGGTCCAGTTGCCCTTACCAAAACACATTGATGAAGAGGCGGTTCTATTGGCCATTGACCCAGAGAAGGATGTGGATGGTTTCCATCCTCTAAATATGGGACGCCTTTGGTCTGGTCATCCAGTCATGATTCCTTCAACACCTGCAGGAATTATGGAAATATTTCATGAATATGGGATTGAACTAGAAGGTAAAAATGCGGTCGTCATCGGTCGTTCCAATATCGTTGGAAAACCCATGGCCCAGCTTCTGTTGGCCAAGAATGCAACAGTGACCTTGACCCATTCACGAACCCATAATCTTGCCAAGGTGGCTGCAAAAGCGGATATTCTTGTGGTCGCAATCGGTCGTTCCAAGTTTGTGACTGCTGACTTTGTCAAACCAGGTGCGGTAGTCATTGACGTTGGGATGAATCGTGATGAAAATGGCAAGCTTTGTGGGGATGTGGATTATGAGGCAGTTGCCCCACTTGCTAGCCATATTACGCCAGTTCCTGGAGGTGTCGGTCCTATGACCATTACTATGCTGATGGAGCAAACTTATCAAGCAGCACTCCGGACATTGGATAAGGACTAGGAAAATGAAATTCGTATTTGATTTGGATGGGACGTTGTCTTTTGACTATATGACCATAGATGAAGAGATTAGGCAGGTTCTTTTAAAGGCTGAAGATTATGGACATGAGGTTGTATTTGCCTCAGCACGCTCTTATCGGGATTGTTTGGGCTTATTAGGTTCCGAGCTTAGTCAGCGCTTGGTCATAGGTTTGAATGGTGGTGTAGCCTATTATCTGGGAAAAGCTATCTATGAAATGAATCTCGATGCTAGGATTTATCAGGCTCTAGTGGATTATTGCCAGACCTATAATCTTCCTTTCTTTGTAGATGATTGCTTTGACTATAGTGGTCAGATTCTAGAGAAGATTCCATTTATCTCCAGTGTGGATCCTCTAAAGGTAGCTCGTCATCAGAAGCTTGAGGACTTGGGCACTCCGATTAAGGTAGTTATTTATATGGGAGACCATGAGACTTTGCTTGATGAACTGCTTACTCAGTTAGAAAGATTGGGGCAGGCTCATCTGTCCTATCATGCTCATGAAAAGTGCCTTTATGTCAATCCTTTGGAGACTCATAAGGCGACAACTGTTGAAAAATTATGTGGAGAGAATGTTATTGCTTTTGGAAATGACCAAAACGACATTGAACTGTTTAAAAGGTCTCTTTATTCAGTTCAGATAGGAGATTTTTCTGGTCTTACTCCATATGCAGATGAAACGCTAAAGATAAAGGGAGCTCCTTCTCCGACAGTAGCAGCCAAAATCTCACAGACTTTTACGGAATTTAAGGGAAAATAGTAGAAAAGGAGGTTTGCGCCTCCTTTTTGTTGTATAATAAATGTGAGAGGAGAAAAGGATGAAAGTGATTGATCAAACCTTACTAGAAAAAGTCATTATTGAACGTTCTCGTACCAGTCATAAAGGAGACTATGGCCGTCTGCTGTTGCTTGGTGGGACTTATCCTTATGGTGGTGCTATCATCATGGCTGCTTTGGCAGCTGTTAAAAGTGGAGCTGGTTTGGTGACTGTTGGAACAGATAGAGAAAATATCCCAGCTTTGCACAGTCATTTACCTGAGGCTATGGCCTTTTTTCTTCAAGACCAGCAATTATTAAAAGAGCAATTGGAGAAGGCAGAAGTTATCTTACTGGGGCCTGGTTTACGAGACGATACTTTTGGAGAAGATTTAGTCAAAGAGGTCTATACTAGCTTAAGACAGAATCAGATTTTGATTGTAGACGGAGGTGCTTTGACTATTCTTGCTAGAACAAGCTTGTCATTTCCATCTAACCAGCTTATCCTAACTCCCCACCAAAAAGAATGGGAAAAGTTGTCTGGTATTGCTATTGAAAAGCAAAACGAAGATGCAACGGCTAGTGCCCTAACTTCCTTCCCTCAAGGAACAATTTTGGTAGAGAAAAGTTCAGCTACTCGTATTTGGCAAGCTGGCCAATCAGATTATTACCAGTTACAGGTTGGCGGTCCCTATCAGGCGACTGGGGGAATGGGAGATACACTTGCTGGGATGATTGCAGGATTTGCAGGCCAATTCCGACAGGTCAGTCTCTACGAGCGTGTGGCAGTAGCGACTCATCTTCATTCAGCTATTGCTCAAGAACTAGCACAAGAACATTATGTGGTCTTGCCGACGGAGATTAGTAATTATCTTCCAGAAGGAATGAAAAATGTCTCAAAATAGGCTGGGCTAGAATTTAATTTGAGTGGGAAATTTAGAAAAATTTTCTAAGATAAAACGCATAATATCAAGCTTTTATACCTGATAATATGCGTTTTTATAATTTTGAAATCTCTTTGATCTTTTATACTCATTTAAAATGATATTGTACCTTTTTGTTGACAATTTACTAAAAAATAGCAGATTGGAATAAGAACTAGATAAATCACTTGGGGTATTCAAATTAATTTTTAAAAATACTTTAGAAGTTAATTTGTACTACTCTAGCTTCAATTTACTATATCTTAGTTCAAGTAGACATCCTGCGAAAGGTTAATTGCTTTTGAAACCAATCATTTTCATAATCAGATTCATTCTCAATTCAAACCTTTTACTGCAACTTCGATAGATTATTGAAAAATTTTAAAGACCTTTAATTTGCCAAATATATTTTCTACCCTATTTATATCTCTATTTTATCACTTTTTGTATCGCAGGAAGTCAATTATGAGAAATTTGGGGAAAGACAGTTTAAATGGAAAAAAGAAACGGAAATAATTTTATAATAATGAATGTTCTTGTTTAATTGCTTTTTTTATTCATTTTATAAATTGTTAAAAATGATAATAAAGAATTTCTGAAATGAAAATATTTTCAATCTCATTTTCTTGTTTTAATGTTTCCGAAAATAGAATATTTGATGTTTCCAATTTTTGAATAATAAAGGTATACATGATATAATGAAAGTAGCTCTCTAATGGAGGTGTTTGAGTGGAAAATCTGAAAAAAATGGCAGGTATCAAGGCTGCTGAGTTTGTTACTGCTGGTATGGTAGTCGGACTTGGAACTGGCTCTACTGCCTATTATTTCGTGGAAGAAATCGGTCGTCGAATCAAGGAAGAAGGCTTGCAGATTACAGCTGTGACGACTTCTAGTGTGACCAGTAAACAGGCTGAAGGGCTTAACATACCGCTCAAGTCTATTGACCAAGTAGACTTTGTTGATGTGACGGTTGACGGAGCAGATGAAGTGGATAGTCAGTTTAACGGAATCAAAGGCGGTGGTGGTGCCCTTCTGATGGAGAAGGTTGTGGCAACGCCCTCAAAAGAATATATTTGGGTAGTGGATGAAAGCAAGCTAGTAGAGAAACTGGGTGCTTTTAAATTGCCTGTGGAAGTGGTTCAATATGGTGCAGAGCAGGTTTTTCGTCGTTTTGAACGAGCTGGCTACAAACCAAGCTTCCGTGAAAAAGAAGGCCAACGTTTTGTGACTGATATGCAGAACTTTATCATTGACCTTGCCTTGGATGTCATTGAAGATCCAATTGCCTTTGGGCAAGAATTGGACCATGTCGTTGGTGTTGTAGAGCACGGCTTATTCAACCAAATGGTGGATAAGGTCATCGTTGCTGGACGAGATGGAGTTCAGATTTTAACTTCAACAAAAGCAAGATAACTAAAATAATAAGGAGACACATTATGTCAAAATTTAATCGTATTCACTTGGTGGTATTGGATTCTGTAGGAATCGGTGCTGCACCAGATGCTAATAACTTTGTCAATGCAGGAGTTCCAGATGGAGCTTCTGACACACTGGGACACATTTCAAAAACAGTTGGTCTGAATGTGCCAAACATGGCTAAAATCGGTCTAGGAAATATTCCTCGAGAAACTCCTCTTAAGACTGTTCCAGCTGAAAGCAATCCAACAGGATATGCAACAAAATTGGAAGAAGTATCTCTTGGTAAGGATACCATGACTGGACACTGGGAAATCATGGGCCTTAACATTACAGAACCTTTCGATACTTTCTGGAACGGATTCCCAGAAGAAATCTTGACAAAAATCGAAGAATTCTCAGGACGCAAGGTTATTCGTGAAGCTAACAAACCTTACTCAGGAACAGCCGTTATCGATGATTTTGGACCACGCCAGATGGAAACTGGAGAGTTGATTATCTATACTTCAGCTGACCCTGTTTTGCAAATTGCTGCCCACGAAGACATCATTCCTTTGGATGAATTGTACCGTATCTGTGAATACGCTCGTTCGATCACCCTTGAGCGCCCAGCCCTTCTGGGACGTGTCATTGCTCGCCCTTATGTAGGTGAACCAGGTAACTTCACTCGTACAGCAAACCGTCGTGACTTGGCCGTTTCCCCATTTGCTCCAACTGTTCTCGATAAACTCAATGAAGCAGGTATCGATACTTATGCTGTTGGTAAAATCAACGATATCTTTAACGGTGCAGGAATCAATCATGACATGGGACACAACAAGTCAAATAGTCATGGAATTGATACACTATTGAAGACCATGGGACTTCCTGAATTTGAAAAAGGGTTCTCCTTCACAAACTTGGTAGACTTTGATGCCCTTTACGGCCACCGTCGCAATGCTCATGGTTACCGTGATTGCTTGCATGAGTTCGATGAACGCTTGCCTGAAATTATCGCAGCCATGAGAGAGAATGATCTTCTTTTGATTACTGCGGACCATGGAAATGACCCAACCTATGCAGGAACAGACCACACTCGTGAATATATCCCACTTTTGGCTTACAGTCCTGCCTTTAAAGGAAATGGTCTCATTCCTGTTGGACATTTTGCAGATATCTCAGCGACAGTTGCGGATAACTTTGGTGTGGAAACTGCCATGATTGGGGAAAGTTTCTTAGATAAATTGGTATAAGATGACGCGCTATGCTTTACTGGTAAGGGGCATTAATGTCGGTGGGAAGAATAAGGTTGTCATGGCGCAACTTCGTCAAGAACTGACAGAGTTGGGACTGGAAAAGGTTGAGACCTACATCAACAGTGGCAATATTTTCTTTACTTCGACAGACCCCAAAGAACGATTGGTTGAAAAGTTAGAGGCATTCTTTGAAATCCATTATCCATTTATTCAGAGCTTTTCCTTGCTGAGTCAGGAAGATTATGAAGCAGAGCTGGAAAATCTGCCAGATTGGTGGACCAAAGATTTGGCACGAAAAGATGTACTCTTCTACACGGAGAGCTTGGATGTGGATCAAGTGTTCGAGAAAGTGAACAGTTTGGAACTGGAAGATGAAGTCGTTCATTTTGGAAGACTTGGGATTTTCTGGGGGAAATTCTCTGAAGAATCATACTACGAAACAGCCTATCACAAATACTTACTCAAGATGCCTTTCTACCGCCAAATCACCATTCGCAATGCTAAAACTTTTGACAAAATCGGTCAAATGCTAAAAAACTAATAAAGGAGACACACAATGACATTTTTAGATAAAATCAATGAAACAGCTGCCTTCCTGAAAGACAAGGGAATCCAAGCACCTAAGTTCGGTCTAATCCTTGGATCAGGACTTGGAGAATTGGCAGAAGAAATCGAAAATCCAGTTGTAGTAGACTATGCAGATATTCCCAACTGGGGCCGTTCGACAGTAGTCGGTCACGCTGGTAAATTGGTATATGGAAAACTTGCAGGTCGCAAGGTCTTGGCTCTTCAAGGACGTTTCCATTTCTACGAAGGAAATCCTCTGGAAGTCGTGACTTTCCCAGTACGTGTCATGAAAGTTCTTGGATGTGAAGGTGTCATTGTAACCAATGCAGCTGGTGGTATTGGATTTGGTCCTGGTACCTTGATGACTATCTCAGACCATATCAATATGACGGGGCAGAACCCATTGATGGGTGAAAACTTGGATGAGTTTGGTCCACGTTTCCCAGATATGTCTAAGGCCTACACACCAGAATACCGTGCTACTGCCCATGAAGTGGCTAAAAAACTTGGTATCAAGCTTGATGAAGGTGTCTATATCGGTGTGACTGGTCCGACTTATGAAACACCAGCAGAAATTCGTGCCTATAAGACACTTGGAGCAGATGCAGTCGGTATGTCTACAGTTCCTGAAGTTATTGTGGCAGCCCACTCAGGTTTGAAAGTTCTGGGAATTTCATGTATCACTAACTTTGCAGCTGGTTTCCAAGAAGAACTCAACCACGAGGAAGTTGTAGAAGTGACTGAACGTGTTAAAGGTGACTTCAAAGGCTTGCTGAAAGCGATTCTTGCAGCACTATGAGAAAGAAAAATAAGTGTGAAAACATCTCTATAAATTGGAAGATGAATGAAACAATTAACTTCTATATAGAAGTATGATATAAAAATGAATGAGGTTTCTATACTTTTATAAATCTCATCAAATCCTTGCTAACCAAATATAAAAATGGAACTATGACGCTAAAGGAGATTAGCTGATTGGAGAATATTGTTGGTAAAGAGGGGGAAAAAATAAAAGAAAGATATATGAATAAATGAGAATTGATCAACGAATTATACGTTTTGGTATAAAAAAACTAAGTATCGGAGTTGTGTCTGTTGCAGTTGGTTTTGCTTTTTTAGCACCGACAGGAATTTCTGCCAACGAAGGAAGCCCAGTTGTGAAAAATGAGACTCCTCTAGTAATAAATGCAACGGATAGTTCCATAAAAGAAAGTACTGATAAAAAACAGGAAATATCTATTACAGAGGAGAAAGCTACAGCTCCTCAATCAACTTTAGAGTCAAAAGAAGTTGTTAAAAATCAGAAAGAAAAAGAAGGAGAAGGATTATATAAAAGAGAATCTGCTGTATCTCATGAGGAATTGAAGAAAGAGGAAATTCTAAAGGATGAGCCGAAAAATTCTCGTCCAGTAACAGAGGCAGACTTTGTCAAAATTTCTAAAGGTGAACTCCATGTAGAGAAGGATCTTGTCGATAATTCTTTATACGGTGGAAAATTTTTAGATCCTGATGGCGATGATGATCATGATGGAATAAAAAATAAGGATGAATTGTATATTTACAATAAAGATGGAAAAGACTATTTAGGTTACCATAGCCATCCATTACTAGCAGATAGTGATGGAGATGGATTAGCAGATGGGGAAGATGATAACAAGAAACAATGGTATGTCACAGATCGTGATTCCCTCCTTTTTATGGAGTTGGCTTATCGTGATGATGATTACATTGACAAAATTCTAGATCATAAAAATCCTTTTCCAAGTCTTTATCTTGATCGTCAAGAATATAAAATGATGCACAATGAACTGGCACCGTTTTGGAAGATGAAAAAGGCTTATCATACAGCAAGTGGATTGGATGCTTTCTTATTTGAGACCAAGAGCGATCTCCCTTATTTAAAAGACAATACTGTTCAAATGTTGGCTATACGTGGAACGCGAGTTAATGACGCCAAGGATTTAAGTACAGATTTGGTTTTATTTGGTGGAAATAAACCTGCACAAGCGGATGATATCCGTAATGTTGTAAAAGAACTGGCGCAGGATTCAAGTATCACCAATCTTTATATGACAGGTCATTCGCTAGGAGGCTACTTAGCTCAAATAGCAGCGGTTGAAGCTTATCAGAAATATCCTACTTTTTATAATAATGTTTTGAAAAAAGTTACGACATTTAGCGCTCCTAAAGTAATTACTTCTCGAACTGTTTGGAATGCTAAAAATGGTTTCTGGGATGTAGGGTTAGAAAGTCGTAAGTTAGCTCTATCTGGAAAAATAAAACATTATGTGGTCGATAATGATAATGTTGTGACATCCTTGATTCGTAATGATAATGATATTGTAACCTTTACAGGTAACTCTAGTTTCAAGCACCGTTCGCGTGGTTATTTTGAAAGTAGAATGAATGCTATCCCGAATTTTAATATTGGAAAACGTGATACGCTTGATAAACAGGGATATCGTGATCAAAAATTGGACAAAGTTTATTTCTTTAAGAAAAAGGAAGTTCCCCTCTTGTCTACTCAACCTAGTTCAGAATCATTTGAAAACATAGCTCTAGGAAAACGAGTAACTCAAAGTTCGACAGCTTTTGGAGGAGATGCTAGAAGAGCGGTTGATGGGAAATTAGATGGGAATTACGGACATAACTCTGTCACTCATACAGATTTTCAATCAAAACCTTGGTGGCAAGTTGATTTAGACAAGGAAGAAACGATTCGTCAAATCAATATTTATAATCGAACAGATACTGCTCAGGATAGACTTACCAATTTTAATGTGATTCTTTTAGATAGTTCTGGGAAAGAAATTGAAAGAAAGCGCATTGCATACTTGCGAGATAGTTCCGCTCAGATTTCAATTGATTATAAGAAAGCTCGTTTTGTACGCATTGAGTTAGATGGTTATAATGCTCTTAGTCTCGCAGAAGTCCAAGTATATCGTGCTGAGAATATCGCTTGGAAAAAACAAGCTAAGCAAAGTTCTACTGATTTTGGTGGAGATGCTAGTCGTGCCTTGGATGGCAACACCAATAGTAGTTATAGCCAGCAATCAATTACCCATACAAAATTTGAAAACCAGCCTTGGTGGGAAGTTGATTTAGGTCGTACAGAACAGGTAGGACTTGTTCGCCTTCATAATCGTGGGGATGGAGAACTTTCTAAACGTCTCTCAGACTTTGATGTGATTTTATATGATGAAAAAGGGACAGAAGTTGCTAGACAATATGTTTCTCGTTTAGAAGGAAGCAGTTTAGATCTCCAGTTGAATGGTAAATTAGGTCGCCGTGTTCGCATTCAATTGCGTCAAAAAAATCAAGCTCTCAGCCTTGCAGAAGTAGAGGTTTTTCGATTTGTAGCTAAAAATAATGCAACTACTCAAGCTTCTAAGCCTGTACAACTGTTAAACTACACTCCTGTAAAAGATAAAACCCTAACTATTCAACATAGTGGTGCTTATATTGCACGTTATTCAATATCGTGGGAAGAAGTTACAGTAGATAAAGATGGAAATTCAGTTGTCCGAAGTCGTTCTTGGGAAGGGAATGGGCGCAATCAGACCGCAGGATCTATCCTCAATCTCCCAATTAGGTCTAATATGCGCAATCTTCGAATTAAGATTGAGAAAAGAACTGGTCTTTTTTGGAATAGATGGCAAACAATCTATGATAACAGACCTCTCCTGGCCCAACCACATCGAAAAATCACTCACTGGGGTACGACTTTGAATTCCAAGGTGAGTGACGATGATGTCTTGTAATCTGACGATACAATGACAGTTATATTTGTCTAGTTTATAAGAAAGTACTAGCTGATTTTGAACAGAATTCAGGTAGCTTTCTATGAGAGAACAAAATTAAACAGAAAAGTAGAGCGTGTGTTTTGATTTGAATACGAGCGGAAAACTTTTCTAAAAACTTAGGAAGACAAACTAATGAAAGTGCATTTTATACTACATGAGAGTTTTGAAGTCCCAGGTGCTTATCTAACTTGGGCTCAATCAAGAGGTCATGATATCGAAATAACAAGGGTTTATAAGGGAGAAGCTTTACCCCAAACAGTTTCTGATATTGATTTTCTTATTATTATGGGAGGTCCGCAATCTCCTGATGAAGATAAAGAACATTTCCCTTATTATCATCCAAAAGAAGAAATTAGACTCATTCGACAAGCAATAGAAGAAGATAAATATATTGTAGGTGTATGCTTAGGAGCGCAACTACTTTCTGTTGCTTATGGGGGGCAATATGAGCATAGTCCCGAAAGAGAAATAGGTGTATTCCCTATTAGGATGACTAGTCAAGGACTAGCAGATAAACACCTCAAACATTTTGGTAGCGAGCTTTTAGTTGGTCACTGGCATGGTGATATGCCGGGCTTGACAGACGAAGCGGTAATCCTTGCTACCAGTCAAGGTTGTCCACGACAGATTGTTCGCTTTAGCCCTAAACATTATGCTTTCCAAGTACATTTAGAGTTTGATTTAGAAGCGATTGATTTATTGGTTGCTGCGGATAGTGAAGAACGATTGATAGAACAACATCAAACATTATCTTTTGTTCAATCACCTGAAGAATTGCGTGGTAACGATTATTCTGAAATGAATGCAAAATTGCATAATTTTTTAGATTCGCTTACAAATTAGAATTACAGGCAAACTAGATATTTTAATTTGTGCTAGTTTTTACAAAATATCAAAAATAAGAAAGGTAGAGCGTGTGTTTTGATTTGAACACGAGCGGAAAACTTGGAAAATAGATAATCTGACTGAGAAATCCTGATTTCTCGTCAGATTCCTAATTTTCAGTCGTTTTCTTGTCGCTCTCTAATCTTCATAAAATAAAGAAAGGATGGGTTAACTGTATTCATTGAACTGAATACGGACGGAGAACTGTGTAAAAAAGATAAACTTCCTAGCATCGTCGATGCTTCGTCAGTTTTCTATTTTTACTTTGTTCTCTGTCGCCCTTTATATCTTAACTATGTCTATCCATATTGCTGCTCAGCAGGGTGAAATTGCTGATAAAATTCTTCTTCCTGGGGATCCTCTTCGTGCGAAATTTATTGCGGAGAATTTTCTTGAAGATGCTGTTTGCTTTAACGAAGTTCGTAACATGTTTGGTTACACAGGTACTTACAAGGGTCACCGTGTATCTGTCATGGGAACTGGGATGGGAATGCCATCGATTTCGATTTATGCGCGTGAGTTGATTGTTGACTACGGTGTGAAAAAATTGATCCGTGTGGGAACTGCGGGTTCTTTGAATGAAGATGTCCACGTTCGTGAATTGGTTTTGGCGCAGGCGGCTGCAACTAACTCAAACATCGTCCGTAATGACTGGCCACAGTACGATTTTCCACAAATCGCTAGCTTTGATTTGCTAGATAAGGCTTACCATATCGCCAAAGAACTCGGTATGACAACCCATGTTGGGAACGTTTTGTCTTCTGATGTCTTTTATTCAAACTACTTTGAAAAGAACATCGAGCTTGGTAAATGGGGAGTCAAGGCTGTGGAAATGGAAGCAGCAGCCCTTTACTATCTGGCAGCCCAACACCATGTTGATGCGCTAGCTATTATGACTATCTCTGATAGCTTGGTCAATCCAGATGAAGATACAACTGCAGAAGAACGCCAAAATACCTTCACCGATATGATGAAGGTTGGATTAGAAACCTTAATTGCAGACTAAAGGCAGGCTATATTCAGAATGATTTCTCTTGTTTTCAAAATGATAATTATCAACAATGAATCAATCCTGAAATAGGTAAGAATAAGGAAATTGAAGGAAGCCTAATTGTGTCAAAGGACCGAGACTAGTCAGTTTAATATCTAAATCATAATCAAATAAAGTTGGAAGTCAAGTTGACAAGAAGTCAAGACTTTCAACTTTTTAACTTGAAAATTCCTAGGAGTACAAAATGGATAAGATTGAACAATTACAAGGTATTATTGATCAAAGTCAGAGAATTGTCTTTTTCGGTGGTGCAGGGGTTTCTACAGAGTCTAATATTCCAGATTTTCGTAGTTCAGATGGTATATATAGTCTGAAACTAGGTCGCCATTTTACTGCCGAGCAACTGGTTTCACGCACTATGTTTGAGCGCTATCCAGAGGATTTTTTTGATTTCTACAAAAAGTATCTGGTCTATCCTGATGCCAAGCCGAATGTAGCACATGATTATCTAGCGTCGTTGGAAAAAACAGGTAAATTAAAGGCGATTGTGACGCAAAATATCGATAGTCTCCATGAAATGGCAGGATCTCAGAAAATTTTGAAACTGCATGGTAGTGCAGATCGTAATTATTGTTTGGGCTGTCATCGCTTTTATGATTTGACTGCCTTTTTGGCACTTGAAGGTCCAGTTCCCTACTGCTTAGATTGTGGCAAGGTGGTCAAACCTGACGTAACCCTTTATGAGGAAGAGCTAGATATGGATGTATTTAGTCGCGCAGCCCAAGTCATTCAGCAAGCAGATTTGTTGATTATTGGTGGCACTTCCTTAGTTGTTTACCCTGCAGCTAGCCTAATCAATTATTTTTCAGGGGCAAATCTTGTCGTTATCAACAAGTCCAGCACTCCTCAAGACAGCCAAGCTGATTTAGTTATCGAAGGTAAGATTGGAGAAGTTTTTTCTAAATTGAGACAATAAAAAACTGAAAGAAGTAGGATTATACATCCTTCAGTTTTTTTGTATCACGAACTCAGAAACTATGAACAAGATTCTCTTCATTTCTAGGGGAATTTTATTGTTGATTTATAAATTGCTCGAGTTATTTTTAATTGTTGAATAAAAGGAAAAAAGGAAGACTTTCTGGATGAAAAACTTCCTTTTTTAGTCAATCAGTACATGCTGATTTTAATGAAATGCTACTATATTGTTTACTTTTTTAAAGATCGCAAAAAACAATCAATCTCTGCTTGAGAATGGAGAATACGCATCTTTTCTGGGTAAGTATTGTTTAAGTATTGGTATCTATCCTTAGCATTTTTAGTCCGTCCATCCCAGAGAATCCATCGGATAAACTCCCAATTAAATTGTTCTTGACAACCAGCTGCCATACTTTCCCTGACCTTGCCTCGGTATGTGAGGTAACGTTTAAAGGCTCGAAAGAGACAGGTCAATGGCGAAAAATTGAGAAAGATGATTTGGTCAGCTTCCTGCATTCTTTCCTCGTAATAGCACCAAGAATAATTACCATCGATGACCCAAGCTTCATGCTTGGTGAGAAATTTTTTCATCTCATCCAACATCCATTCACGGTCACTGTCTTGCCAACCAGGTTGAAATTGGAGTGTGTCCATGTGAAGTTTTGGGATGGAGTAGTAGTTAGATAACTTTTCGGCTAGCGTTGACTTACCAGCACCAGAATATCCGATAATTGCAATTTTCATTTTCTACCTTTTCCTATTTGGAGACAAAAAAACAGCCTCTATGGACTGTTTCTTATTTAGCAAGTTTAGCTGAAAGACGAGCTTTGTCGCGACTTGCTTTGTTTTTGTGAATCAAACCTTTAGTTTCTGCTTTATCGATAGCTGAGCTAGCAGCACGGAAAAGTTCTTCAGATGGGTTTGCTTCGAAAGCTTTGATAGCAGTACGCATAGCTGATTTTTGAGCTGAGTTCTTTTCGTTTTGTTTAACGTTCAATTCAGCGCGTTTGATAGCTGATTTAATGTTTGCCAATGTTCTTACCTCCATATTTACTAACTATACCATTATATCTGAAAACTTACGTTTTGACAAGGGAAAATTATTTTTTTAAGTAAATTTCATCGATTTCATGGTTCTTTGTTTTATGAAGAATCACTTCCGCACGATTTCTGGTCGGTTCAATATAATTTTGTAGATTTGTGAGATTGATACTGGTCCAGACCTGATGGGCAAAGGATTCCACTTCCCCAATCGGCATTTGTGTAAAACGATAATAGTAGCTATCAGGGTCGTTTTGGGCTAGGCTCAGCATTTTCAAGAAACGGTCTAGATACCAACTCTCGATGTCATCGACTGCAGCGTCAACATAGATGGAAAAGTCAAAGAAGTCAGTAATGTAGAGACGCTCGTTTTGTGGATTTTGAAAGACATTTATTCCCTCAACAATGACAAAATCAGCAGCTTTAACGCTTTGCTTTTCCTCAGGGACGATGTCGTAGACTTCATGAGAATAGACAGGAATATCTACATCTTGTCCATTTTTGATGCGGTCCAAGAAGTTGAGAAGAGCTTCCATATCATAGCTTTCAGGAAATCCCTTACGATTTAGAATCCCTTGCTCAATCAAGGTCTGGTTGGGATAGAGAAAGCCGTCAGTTGTTACCAACTCAACCCTAGCATCTGTAAGTGTACGGGATAGCAGGATTTGAAGTAGGCGACTAGTTGTGGATTTTCCAACGGCAACACTACCAGAAACCCCAATGATAAAAGGCTGGGATTTGCTTTCGCGTTGAAGGAAAATTCCTTTTGAAAAGGCCAAATCATCCTTGGTACGTTTGTAAATTTGGATGAGATGGGCTAGGGGTAGATAGACATCGGTAACATCCTGTAAACTAATCTGGTCATTAAAACTCTTGATGGATTCTAATTCCTCTTCTGTCAAAGGAGGTGTTGTCTTTCGATGTAAAGATTGCCAAGTCTGGCGGCTGATTTTTTCAAAATGTAAAAATTCGTTGGTCATTTGTTTTCCCCTAGATATTTTGTCTATCATACCATAAAAAGCTAAAAAAATAAAGCGGTTTCTTGATGCTGCTAAGCCAATATCGTATAATAGAGGTAGATAGAGGTTGACCAATTTAATGATGAAGTAGGAGATAGTTTCTACTGATTTGTAAGCTTATAAAGGGGGCTTTGGGATTCACAACTTATAGGAGGTGTACTATGAAAATCTTAAAACGTTACATATTGGAATTCTGTTTTATTTTAAGTTTTGCACTACCTTTTTTAAAAGGAGCGAATGCGGATAATGGTAGACGTTTTGTGGAAACCTATTACGGTTTTACTTTTTTGATGGAACATGCCATTGTAACAGCTGTCTTTATCTGTTCGCTCTTGATTGCTTTCTTCCTAAAAAAACGGTGGACGAAATGGCTTGCTGCTGGAAGTTATGTCTTTTTAGTCCTATGGATTGCTACAGAGGGTTATTTATTCCGCATGTCACTCGAAGATTTGATACGACTTTGGACAAGTTTGGAATTCCTGACAAAAACGTATCAGTTGGGCTTTTATCTAAACATTCTGTTGGGAATTTTGTTGATAATAAAGTATTTGAAGGTAAAGAAATAAAAATGTGCCAGACTATAGACTATGAGATATCTAGTCCTACGTGCTTTGTTATTAGGTTATAAAAGTTGAAAGAGATTGAAGAAAAGGTTTTACTTACTAGCTTTCTTCAGTCTTTTTCATTTCATTATCAATTTGTAAACGATTTACAATTTAAGTCAAATTATGATAAAATAGTTTCATGAGTAAAATGTATTATGCAGAAAATCCTGACGCTGCTCACGACATTCATGAGTTGAGAGTGGAGTTGTTGGGACAAAAAATGACCTTTTTGACGGATGCGGGTGTTTTTAGCAAGAAAATGATTGACTTTGGCAGTCAACTCTTGCTCAAGTGTCTTGAGGTCAACCAAGGAGAAACTGTCCTTGACGTAGGCTGTGGTTACGGACCTTTGGGCTTGTCTTTATCTAAGGTTTATGGAGTTCAGGCGACCATGGTCGATATCAACAATCGTGCTTTGGATTTGGCGCGACAAAATGCTGAACGAAATAAAGTAGAAGCGACGATTTTCCAGTCCAACATCTATGAACAAGTTGAAGGCACATTTGACCATGTGATTTCCAATCCTCCTATCCGTGCGGGCAAGCAAGTGGTTCATGAAATCATTGAGAAAAGTAAAGATTTTTTGGAAACTGGTGGAGATTTAACAATCGTTATCCAGAAAAAACAAGGGGCTCCAAGTGCCAAGTCCAAGATGGAAGATGTGTTTGGTAATTGTGAAATTGTCAAAAAAGATAAGGGATACTATATCCTTAGAAGTGTGAAAGAATGAGAGCAGTTGATTTAATCCAAAAAAAACGAGACGGTCAAGAATTGACTTCGAGTGAAATTGAATGGCTGGTAGAAGGCTATGTGTCAGGAGCTGTTCCTGATTATCAGATGTCTGCTTTTGCTATGGCTGTTTATTTCAAAGGAATGACGACTCGAGAAATATCTGATTTGACCATGAAAATGGTTAGGACTGGTCAAGAGTTTGATTTATCCGCTATTGATGGGGCTAAGGTTGACAAGCATTCTACGGGTGGTGTTGGTGACAAGGTGACCTTGATTTTGGCTCCTCTTGTTGCAAGCTTTGGTGTTCCAGTCGCGAAAATGAGTGGTCGTGGTCTAGGCCATACAGGTGGAACAATTGATAAATTGGAATCCATTAGGGGCTATCAAGTAGAACGTAGTCAAGAGGATTTTATTCGTCAGGTACAGGATATTGGTGTCTCTGTCATTGGGCAATCAGACCAGCTTGTCAAAGCAGATAAACTTCTCTATGCCCTCCGTGATGTGACCGCAACTGTCGACACGATTCCTTTGATTGCGAGTTCGGTAATGAGCAAGAAAATTGCGGCAGGAGCAGATGCTATTTTACTAGACGTAACTGTCGGAGAGGGTGCTTTCATGAAGACGGTTGATGAGGCGCGTGAATTGGCTCAAACCATGGTGGAACTTGGTAAGGCAGTTGGTCGAAAGACGGTAGCCGTGATTACAGATATGAGCCAACCCTTGGGAAGAGCAATTGGAAATCGCCTCGAAATCCTTGAAGCATTGGAGATTTTACAGGGTCAAGGTCGTCAGGATATTACCCATTTCATCTGTGAACTGGCTCAAATTATGCTTGGTTTAGCAAATGTAAACAAGACAGTTGAAGAAGTCCGCCAACATCTTGAAAATGGTAAGGCACTGGCTAAGTTTGAGGAGATGGTCCAAGCCCAAGGTGGAGACTTGGAAGACCTCTATCGTCCTGTAAATGTAGCCCATGTGGTGGAAATCCCTGCTCAGGAAACAGGTGTCATTTCAGCTCTCCCAGCTATGGAATTTGGCCTCTATGCTATGAGACTGGGGGCAGGTCGTGCAGTTAAGTCTGATACCTTGGACTATGAAACAGGAATTGTTTTTGAAAAGAAGGTTGGAGACTCTGTTCAAAAGGGAGAAATTGTTGCAAAAGTATACACAAATGGAAAAATTTCTCCTCAGCTAGTTACAGATTTTCAAAAATATGTTAAAATAAATGATAGGGTGCAAAGTTTACGAGAAATTATAGAAATTATCTCATAAACCGCAGGAGAATCCGAATATGAAATTAAATAAATATATCGATCATACGCTTTTAAAACAAGATGCGACAGAAAATCAAATTGATTGTTTGTTGTCTGAAGCTAGAGAGTATGATTTTGCCAGTGTTTGCGTTAATCCGACCTGGGTTGAACATGCTAAGAAAGGGCTTGAAGGCACAGATGTTAAGGTCTGCACAGTAGTAGGTTTCCCTTTGGGAGCAACAACTTCAACTGTGAAAGCTTTTGAAACAAAGGAAGCTATTCAAAATGGTGCAGACGAGATTGATATGGTGATCAATGTTGGGGCTCTCAAATCAGGCAATTTAGCTTTGGTTGAATCGGACATCCGTGCTGTTGTGGAAGCAAGTGGGGACAAGTTAGTGAAAGTCATTATTGAAGCTTGCCTTCTGACCGACCAAGAAAAAGTTGCGGCTTGTCAATTAGCCCAGAAAGCTGGAGCTGATTTTGTTAAAACATCTACTGGCTTTTCAACTGGTGGTGCTACGATAGCAGATGTTACATTAATGCGTGAAACAGTTGGACCTGATATGGGAGTCAAGGCTGCTGGCGGAGCTCGTTCTTATGTAGATGCTCTTGCCTTTGTGGAAGCAGGTGCGACTCGTATCGGAACGTCAGCTGGGGTAGCAATTCTAAAAGGAGAATTGGCTGATGGCGACTACTGAGTTGATTGAACTAGCAATTGAAACCAGCAAGAAAGCCTATGTGCCTTATTCTCACTTTCCAGTTGGAGCTGTTCTAGTGGCGAAAGATGGCAGCACTTATACAGGTGTCAATATTGAAAATGCTAGTTATTCTTTGACCAACTGTGGAGAGCGTACAGCGATTTTTAAAGCAGTTTCTGAAGGTCAAAGAGAATTTTCAGAATTGATTGTCTATGGACAGACTGAAAAACCAATTTCACCATGTGGTGCTTGTCGCCAAGTGATGGCTGAATTTTTTGAACATGATTTAAAAGTGACTTTAGTCGCAAAAGATAAATCGACGGTCGAGATGACGGTCGGGGAGTTACTTCCATACTCTTTTACAGACTTAAACTAGTCTGAGTCGCTCTCTGAGTGGCACGGTCCTTGTGACCAACCAATCCATACTTGCAACATCGTTGCACATCTTATTTAGGAGGTTCAGTAATGAACAAGAAACAATGGCTAGGCCTTGGTCTAGTTGCAGTAGCAGCAGTTGGACTTGCTGCATGTGGTAACCGCTCTTCTCGTAAGGCAGATTCATCTTCCGATATGAAGACAAAAGCAGCAATCGTCACTGATACTGGTGGTGTTGATGACAAATCATTCAACCAATCAGCTTGGGAAGGTTTGCAAGACTGGGGTAAAGAACACAATCTTTCAAAAGATAAAGGTTTCACTTACTTCCAATCAACAAGTGAAGCTGACTACGCTAACAACTTGCAACAAGCGGCTGGAAGCTACAACCTAATCTTCGGTGTTGGTTTTGCCCTTCACAATGCGGTTGAAGAAGCAGCAAAAGACCATTCTGACTTGAACTATGTCTTGATTGATGATGTGATTAAAGATCAAAAGAATGTTGCTAGCGTAACATTTGCTGATAACGAAGCTGCTTACCTTGCGGGTGTTGCAGCAGCTAAAACAACTAAATCAAAACAAGTTGGTTTTGTAGGTGGTATTGAATCTGAAGTTATCTCACGTTTTGCAGCTGGATTTAAAGCTGGTGTTGAGTCAGTAGATCCATCTATCAAAGTACAAGTTGACTACGCTGGTTCATTTGGTGATGCGGCTAAAGGTAAAACAATTGCAGCAGCACAATACGCAGCTGGTGCGGACGTTGTTTACCAAGCAGCAGGTGGAACAGGTGCTGGTGTCTTTGCAGAAGCAAAATCACTCAACGAAAGCCGTCCTGAAAATGAAAAAGTTTGGGTTATCGGTGTTGACCGTGACCAAGTAGCAGAAGGTAAATACACTTCTAAAGATGGCAAAGAATCAAACTTTGTTCTTGTATCTACTTTGAAACAAGTTGGTACAACTGTAAAAGATATTGCTAACAAAGCAGAAAAAGGTGAATTCCCTGGCGGTCAAGTGATCGTTTACTCATTGAAAGATAAAGGGGTTGACTTGGCAGTAACAAACCTTTCAGAAGAAGGTAAAAAAGCTGTCGAAGCTGCAAAAGCTAAAATCCTTGATGGAAGCGTAAAAGTTCCTGAAAAATAATGGATGGAAGTCATTTCTTAGGAAGCGGCCTTTGGCCGCTTTTTAAGAGTTGAGACAAAGTCATTTTGTCTCAGTAAAGCTTGCTACTAGAGAAACTAGCAAGTTTTATTGAAATAAAATAAGACTCTGAAAGGAAGAGCACATGGCACACGAAAATGTCATTGAGATGCGTGATATCACCAAGGTGTTTGGTGAATTTGTTGCCAACGACAAAATCAACCTGCACCTACGAAAAGGTGAAATTCATGCACTTTTAGGAGAAAATGGGGCTGGAAAGTCCACGCTCATGAACATGTTAGCAGGGCTTCTTGAACCAACCAGTGGTGAAATTGTGGTCAACGGTCAAGTTGTCAACCTCGACTCGCCATCAAAAGCGGCTAGCTTAGGAATTGGAATGGTTCACCAGCACTTTATGTTGGTAGAAGCCTTCACAGTGGCTGAAAACATCATTTTAGGTAGTGAATTGACTAAAAATGGTGTGTTAGATATCGCTGGAGCTAGCAAAGAAATCAAGGCTCTTTCTGAACGTTATGGCTTAGCTGTGGATCCTTCTGCTAAGGTGGCAGATATCTCGGTTGGAGCTCAACAACGTGTAGAAATTTTAAAAACTCTTTATCGAGGGGCTGATATCCTTATCTTTGACGAACCAACGGCGGTTTTGACTCCATCAGAAATTGATGAGTTGATGGCTATTATGAAAAATCTTGTCAAAGAAGGAAAATCAATTATCTTGATTACCCACAAGTTGGACGAGATTCGAGCAGTTTCTGACCGTGTTACAGTTATCCGTCGTGGGAAATCAATTGAAACAGTCGAAATTGCAGGAGCTACCAATGCTGATTTAGCAGAAATGATGGTGGGACGTTCTGTTTCCTTTAAAACAGAGAAGCAAGCCTCTCAACCAAAAGAAGTGGTCTTGTCTATTAAAGACTTGGTGGTCAATGAAAACCGCGGTATCCCAGCTGTGAAAAATCTGTCCTTGGATGTTCGTGCTGGAGAGATTGTTGGGATTGCGGGGATTGATGGAAATGGTCAGTCTGAACTGATTCAAGCTATCACAGGTCTTCGCAAGGTTGAATCTGGAAGCATTGAGCTAAAAGGAAATTCAATTGTAGGCTTGCACCCACGTCAGATTACAGAGTTGAGTGTTGGGCACGTTCCAGAAGACCGTCATCGTGATGGTTTGATTTTGGAAATGATGATTTCTGAAAATATTGCCCTTCAAACCTACTATAAAGAACCACATAGTAAAAATGGAATTTTGAACTATGCGAATATCACTTCTTATGCTAAAAAGTTAATGGAAGAGTTTGATGTTCGTGCTGCCAGTGAATTTGTTCCTGCAGCTGCACTCTCAGGGGGAAATCAACAAAAAGCAATTATTGCTCGTGAAATTGATCGAGATCCTGATCTCCTTATCGTCAGCCAGCCAACTCGTGGGCTGGATGTCGGTGCCATTGAATATATCCACAAGCGCTTGATTGAAGAGCGTGATAATGGCAAGGCTGTCCTTGTTGTCAGCTTTGAACTAGATGAGATTTTAAACGTCTCAGACCGTATTGCCGTTATCCACGATGGTAAGATTCAAGGTATTGTATCACCAGAAACAACCAATAAACAAGAACTTGGTGTCTTAATGGCTGGTGGAAACTTGGGAAAGGAGAAGAGTGATGTCTAAAAAATTACAACAAATTTCGGTTCCCTTGATTTCTGTATTCCTAGGAATTTTACTTGGGGCCATTGTCATGTGGATCTTCGGTTATGATGCTATTTGGGGCTACGAAGAATTGTTCTATACAGCTTTTGGTAGTCTACGTGGGATTGGAGAAATCTTCCGTGCTATGGGGCCTTTGGTCTTGATTGGTCTTGGATTTGCTGTTGCCAGTCGTGCAGGCTTCTTTAACGTCGGGCTTCCTGGTCAGGCTTTGGCAGGTTGGATTCTCAGTGGTTGGTTTGCCTTGTCGCATCCAGATATGCCACGTCCCTTGATGATTCTAGCGACTATCGTGATTGCCTTGATTGCTGGTGGGATTGTCGGAGCGATTCCAGGTATTCTTAGGGCCTATCTAGGGACGTCAGAGGTTATCGTAACCATCATGATGAACTACATCGTCTTGTATGTAGGGAATGCCTTTATCCATGCTTTCCCTAAAGACTTCATGCAAAGTACCGATTCGACGATTCGTGTTGGGGCTAATGCAACCTATCAGACCCCTTGGTTGGCTGAGTTGACTGGTAACTCGCGGATGAATATTGGTATTTTCTTTGCTCTCATTGCCGTTGCAGTCATTTGGTTCATGCTAAAGAAAACAACCCTTGGTTTTGAAATCCGTGCGGTTGGTCTTAATCCACATGCTTCAGAATACGCTGGTATTTCTGCCAAACGGACTATTATCCTATCAATGATTATCTCAGGTGCCTTGGCTGGTCTTGGTGGAGCCGTTGAAGGACTTGGAACCTTCCAGAACGTCTATGTTCAAGGGTCATCTTTAGCTGTCGGATTTAACGGTATGGCGGTTAGTCTGCTTGCGGCCAACTCACCAATTGGTATTCTCTTTGCAGCCTTCTTATTTGGTGTTCTCCAAGTTGGAGCCCCTGGTATGAATGCGGCGCAGGTACCGTCTGAGCTTGTCAGCATTGTAACAGCGTCTATTATCTTCTTTGTCAGTGTTCATTACCTTATCGAACGCTTTGTCAAACCGAAAAAACAAGTTAAAGGAGGTAAGTAAAGATGTCTATTACAACCTTGCTCACCCTCTTGGTGTCTTCTATGCTGATTTACTCAGCACCTCTCATCTTTACAAGTATCGGTGGTGTTTTCTCTGAACGTGGTGGTGTGGTCAACGTCGGTCTTGAAGGAATTATGGTTATGGGTGCCTTTTCTGGAGTTGTCTTTAACCTTGAATTTGCAGAACAATTTGGAGCAGCAACTCCTTGGTTATCCTTGCTTGTGGCAGGATTGGTTGGAGGTCTCTTCTCTATTATCCACGCAGCAGCGACGGTTCATTTCCGTGCAGACCATGTTGTCAGCGGTACGGTATTGAACTTAATGGCGCCAGCCTTAGCTGTTTTCTTAGTGAAAGTTCTTTATAACAAAGGACAAACCGACAACCTAAGTCAGACTTTTGGACGCTTTGATTTCCCAGTCTTGGCAAATATCCCAGTGATTGGTGATATCTTCTTCAAGTCAACTAGTCTACTTGGTTATCTGGCCATTGCCTTCTCATTCCTTGCTTGGTTTATCCTCTTCAAGACTCGATTTGGTCTTCGTCTCCGTTCTGTAGGTGAACATCCTCAAGCAGCTGATACCTTGGGAATCAATGTCTACAAAATGAGATATTTAGGGGTTATTATTTCAGGTTTCCTAGGTGGAATTGGAGGAGCAATTTATGCTCAATCCATCTCAGTCAACTTCTCAGTGACAACTATTGTTGGACCTGGATTTATTGCCCTTGCTGCGATGATCTTCGGAAAATGGAATCCAATCGGAGCCATGCTATCTAGTCTCTTCTTTGGACTTTCACAAAGTTTGGCTGTTATCGGATCTCAATTGCCATTCCTACAAGGAGTACCTGCGGTTTACCTTCAAATCGCACCTTATGTTTTGACAATTCTTGTCTTAGCAGCATTCTTTGGAAAAGCAGTCGCACCAAAAGCAGATGGTATCAACTATATCAAATCAAAATAAGCATACAAAAAAACGTCAGTTCTGTTCAAACTGGCGTTTATTTTTTAGAATTTTGATGAGTCAAGTTCAATCCCCAAGGGACCAAATTTTCAGTTTTATTTTTGATGCGTGTGATATTGTCCTTATGGCGAATGATGATCAAGCTAGCGAGTGCTAAGATAATAGCGATGAAGAGAGGGTCATAGTTACTCAGGATAAAACCAAAAAGTGGAAAGAGTAGAACACCGATAACAGCTGCGATAGATGCTGTGACACTAGACAGTGAAATCATACTACCTAGATAGAGGGTTCCAAAGAAAATAACCGCAAGGTAGAGGCAGAAGACAGGAGCAAATCCGAAAATCACTCCAGCGCTAGTTGCGACAGCCTTGCCTCCCTTAAATCCTGCAAAGATAGGAAAGGTGTGGCCAATAACAGCCAAAAGTCCAAAGATGAGAGGAGAAACGCCTTGCAGATGAAACATAATCGGAAGAAGCGTTGCTAGAGTTCCTTTAAAAAAGTCAATCACAAAGGTTGCCATACCAGATTTCTTACCTAAAATACGAAAGGTATTGGTCGTTCCAGTATTACCAGAACCATGCTCGCGCAGATTGATTTGAAAGAATACTTGTCCAATCCAGAGACCAGACGGAATCGAACCCAGCAGATAGGCTAGGATTAATAAAACTATTGTAATCATACTCCTATTATATCATGAAATGGAGAAGAAAGGCAGAGAATCTCTTCTGAAATTGTCACACCGGAGAAAGAAAAATTTTGCAAAATCCTTAGAAAACCTGTAGAATAGTAAAGATAAACGAATAGGAGGTTCCTTGTGTCAAAAAAGGAAATCAATATTAACAATTATAATGATGATGCCATTCAGGTGCTAGAAGGGTTGGATGCGGTCCGAAAACGTCCAGGGATGTATATCGGATCGACTGATGGGGCAGGTCTCCATCACCTAGTCTGGGAAATCGTCGATAATGCAGTTGATGAGGCCTTGTCTGGATTTGGTGACCGTATTGATGTCACCATCAATAAAGATGGCAGTTTAACGGTTCAAGACCACGGACGTGGGATGCCGACAGGTATGCATGCTATGGGAATTCCAACTGTTGAGGTTATCTTTACTATTCTCCACGCTGGAGGAAAATTCGGTCAAGGAGGCTACAAGACATCAGGTGGACTTCATGGGGTGGGTTCTTCCGTTGTTAATGCCCTTTCTAGCTGGTTAGAAGTTGAAATCACTCGTGATGGTGAAATCTACAAGCAACGTTTTGAAAATGGAGGGAAACCTGTTACGACTTTGAAGAAAATCGGTACAGCACCCAAATCTAAAACAGGTACCAAGGTTACGTTTATGCCTGACGCGACGATCTTTTCTACGACAGATTTCAAGTACAATACCATTTCAGAGCGCCTCAATGAATCAGCCTTCCTCTTGAAAAATGTGACCTTGTCATTAACGGACAAACGAACAGATGAAGGGATTGAATTCCACTATGAAAATGGGGTACAGGACTTTGTTTCTTATCTGAACGAAGACAAGGAAACCTTGACACCAGTTCTGTACTTTGAAGGCGAAGATAATGGTTTCCAAGTAGAAGTTGCCCTCCAGTATAATGATGGATTTTCAGATAACATTTTATCCTTTGTCAATAACGTTCGTACCAAGGACGGTGGAACGCATGAGACAGGACTCAAGTCTGCCATTACCAAGGTTATGAACGACTACGCGCGTAAGACAGGTCTTCTCAAGGAAAAAGATAAAAACCTTGAAGGGTCAGACTATCGTGAAGGACTAGCAGCCGTTCTTTCTATCCTAGTTCCTGAAGAACATTTGCAGTTTGAAGGCCAGACAAAGGATAAGCTAGGAAGTCCTCTAGCGCGTCCAGTTGTGGATGGAATTGTGGCTGATAAGTTGACTTTCTTCCTCATGGAAAATGGAGAATTGGCTTCTAATCTTATTCGCAAGGCTATCAAGGCGCGTGACGCTCGTGAAGCGGCACGTAAGGCGCGTGATGAGAGTCGTAATGGTAAGAAAAATAAAAAAGACAAGGGCTTGCTTTCTGGAAAATTGACCCCAGCCCAGTCTAAGAATCCTGCTAAGAATGAACTCTATCTGGTTGAGGGGGACTCTGCCGGTGGTTCTGCCAAACAAGGCCGTGACCGCAAGTTCCAGGCAATCTTGCCCCTTCGTGGTAAGGTTATCAATACAGCCAAGGCCAAGATGGCGGATATTCTCAAAAATGAAGAAATTAACACCATGATTTATACTATTGGTGCAGGTGTGGGAGCAGACTTCTCTATTGAAGATGCCAACTATGACAAAATCATTATCATGACCGATGCCGATACAGATGGTGCCCATATCCAGACCTTGCTCTTGACATTTTTCTACCGTTACATGCGTCCGTTAGTTGAAGCAGGTCATATCTATATTGCCCTTCCACCTCTTTACAAGATGTCCAAAGGGAAAGGCAAGAAAGAAGAAGTGGCCTATGCTTGGACAGATGGCGAGTTAGAAGAACTCCGCAAGCAGTTTGGTAAAGGCGCAACACTCCAACGCTACAAGGGGCTTGGAGAGATGAATGCGGACCAGCTCTGGGAAACAACCATGAATCCAGAAACCCGTACCCTCATACGTGTCACCATCGAAGACCTAGCACGCGCCGAACGCCGCGTCAATGTCCTCATGGGGGATAAAGTAGAACCACGCCGTAAGTGGATTGAGGACAATGTCAAGTTTACGCTGGAAGAGAGTGGAGAGATGGTGTTTTAGGGATATTTAGAAATGTTTTATATGCTAGTGAATATTAGTTAAGAAAACTAGGTAACTATATTTGAAAGAGAGCTAACAACTATGTCAGAAACCATTCAAGAAAAAGAATTTCAAAAACGAATTTTTGATAGCTGTGAAATCCAAGAAAATATTAAAGTGTTATTTAATTTTCCAAATTCCAGTCAATTTGAGCGTGAAATAGAATTTATAAATGGTATTACCTCTGATTTTATAATCTATTATAGTAGCAAAGATGAGATGAAGGCTATTTTAGAATGTAAGAGGGCAGATATTGGAGTGACTGAATATGTCCGTGGAGTAGGACAACTTTTCCAGTATGAGTACTTTCAGGATGAGAAAATTAGTCCACGTAGATTTGCAAATATATCTTATTCTTCTGATTGTAATAATAATGTACTAGTTATCCCTTCTTCATTTATTAGGAATACAAGCCTGAATATAGGGCGTTTCAGATACCCTAAAAATTCATCTATCTTAGAAGTGCACGAAAATAATAATCGTGTTCGTCTGATTGATAAGAATGAACTGGAGAAACTTTCAGATGCATTAGAAAATGATTTGACCACAATTAGTCAGTACTATGTACGAGATACAAGAATCTTTGAACATTATATTCTTCTACAATTTTTGAAATTGCTACATGAATTTAAAGGTTACTTAAACAGAGATGTAATAGAACGGAGCTATTTGAGGAAGATTCATGTTATTAATAATAGAAATTGGAGAAATGCGTTTATTTCGCTATCAAGTTATGGATTAATTGGAAGAAATAATAAATTAACCCAAGCAGCAGGAACGCTGTCGAATGTATCAGTGTTCGAATTTATCAATTCTATTTATGAGGACTATATTGCTCCATTTATTGATGAATTGATGACAGTTTTAGAAGAAAATGCTAATAAAGTTGGTATTGTTTCACTTAGAAATACTGAAATTGCTGAGAAAATACGTCGCAAATATAATGGAAAAGATGTTCTTTTTTTGACAGATAGCGATAGTCGTTATATTTCAAGTTGGTTGAATATCATGAGAGACGATATTGGTTGTATCTCGTTTGAGCCTCGAAGTGCGAAAAGAACAATTAATTTTATTCCAAAAGATTTAACAAGTAAGAGTAGATGTGAGAAAATTGAAGAATTTTCAGTGGCTCAAAACTATGTTGATGAATATTTAAAGATTAAGAAAGACTTAATGAGGGAAATATTAAAATGACAGCAAATACTGGTTATACTATTTTTGAGACTTTTGTTGGTGCTGGTGGTTCTCATTTAGGTTTTATGTGGGAAAATTTCAGAACAGTCTATGTTAATGATTTCGTTGATGACTGTTTGAAAACACTAGTGTACAATAATCCTAACTTAGTGGAAGAAAAGGCTGTTGTGGACAACACTTCTATTACAGACTTAAATCCTGTTGCACTACGTCAACGTTTAAAAGTAGAACAGGGAGAAATAGATGTTTTTTTTGGTGGTGTTGTCTGCAAGAGTTTCAGTCTAGCAGGTGAACGTAATCCTATTGACGAAAGGAATTATCTTTACCATAAACAATTAGAATTGGTGGAGGAATTTTTACCAAAGATTTCGATTGTCGAAAATGTTCCAGGAATTTTAAATGCAAAAATTTATATTGGACAAGATGATGAAGATGAATTAAAAGAAGAAATAATGGAACTTTGGACGGAACTTGAAAATTACAAGGGACGTAAAGCAGCACTTCGTAAAATTCAACAAGTTACTCCAGAATTGGAGGAAGAAGGAAAAAAACTTAGAAAAAAGAAAAAATCTCTACTTTCTCGTATTGAAAAATCTGAGAATTACATATCAGTAATGGAGGATATTAGAAGGATTTATGATCGTCTAGGTTATAAAGTTTATACATCTATTTTAAATGCTTCTTGGTATGGTTCTTCAACAAAGCGTGAACGAGTTATCATTGTGGCTGTTCGTAATGATATTGAAATAGATTTTTCGTTTCCAGAACCTAAGTATATGAGTGAGTCTGTTTTTAAGCCTCATTTATCAAAAAAATATTTAAAATTTCCACGTGTTAAAACTGTTAATGATGCACTAGCAATGATTGATTATAGTGATCATGAAGATATTGATAATCATCCAATGAATCATAGCCCAAAAACGATTGAACGTTTTAAATATATCCCTGAAGGAGATAGTATAGCTAATCATATTGATGAACTCCCTGCTGATTTGAAAATCAGTAAATTCTATTCAAGAGGTTCTACTATGAGATTAGATGGTAATTCTCCGAGTCCAACATTGGTCCCTGGGCACAGTAATTTTCCAGTTCATCCTAAGGAACATAGAAGTATAACTGTGAGGGAAGCGGCTACTATTACAGGATTTCCTCTCAAATATAAATTTTTTGGAACACATAGCAAGCGTTGTGAACATGTAGGTAATGCAGTTCCTCCACAATTAGCACAAGCAATTGCTCAAGAATGTGTAAAGTTATTGGATCAATATTATTCATTGATTTCAAATAATGATTGATGCCACATTTAGGTAATGATTACGCTTTTGAATTAGAATAGATATATAAGGAGTTGAACACGCCTTAAATACTGTGTAACATTCCTTATTACTCATTGAAGCAACAAATTTTAAACACAATAAACTACAGAAAGGGTCGTTTGGTTAACTGAACACGGGACTAATCCTTTCTACATCCTTTTATCATTACATCCACTATATATTCTTTGAAAGGAGTTGAACACGCCTTAAATGCTGTGTGAAAAGATAAATTCTCTTGTGAGCATCGCTCACTGCAATAATTTCCTATTTTCACTTGGTATTTTACGGGCTCTGTATCCTATATGTCTAACATTCAAAACATGTCCCTGGAGGACATCATGGGAGAGCGCTTTGGTCGCTACTCCAAGTACATTATTCAAGACCGGGCTTTGCCAGATATTCGTGATGGCTTGAAGCCGGTTCAGCGCCGTATTCTTTATTCGATGAATAAGGATGGCAATACCTTTGATAAGAGTTACCGCAAGTCGGCCAAGTCTGTCGGTAACATCATGGGGAATTTTCACCCACACGGTGACAGTTCCATCTATGATGCCATGGTTCGTATGTCACAGGACTGGAAAAACCGTGAGATTTTGGTCGAAATGCACGGTAATAACGGTTCTATGGACGGAGATCCGCCTGCGGCTATGCGTTATACTGAGGCACGTCTGTCTGAAATTGCTGGCTATCTTCTTCAGGATATCGAGAAGAAGACCGTTCCTTTTGCTTGGAACTTTGACGATACCGAGAAAGAGCCGACTGTTTTACCAGCAGCCTTTCCAAATCTCTTGGTCAATGGTTCTACTGGGATTTCGGCTGGTTATGCCACAGACATTCCTCCCCATAATTTGGCTGAGGTCATTGATGCTGCGGTTTACATGATTGACCACCCAACAGCCAAGGTTGATAAACTCATGGAATTCTTGCCTGGACCAGACTTCCCGACTGGAGGGATTATCCAGGGCCGTGATGAAATCAAGAAGGCCTATGAAACTGGGAAAGGGCGCGTGGTCGTTCGTTCCAAGACTGAGATTGAAAAGCTAAAAGGTGGTAAGGAACAAATCGTTATCACTGAAATTCCTTATGAAATCAATAAGGCCAATCTAGTCAAGAAAATTGATGATGTCCGTGTCAATAACAAGGTGGCTGGAATTGCTGAGGTTCGTGATGAGTCTGACCGTGATGGTCTTCGTATTGCTATTGAGCTCAAAAAAGACGCTAATACGGAGCTTGTTCTCAACTATCTATTTAAGTACACTGATCTACAAATCAATTACAACTTTAACATGGTGGCGATTGACAATTTCACGCCTCGTCAGGTTGGGATTGTCCCAATCTTGTCTAGCTATATCGCCCACCGTCGTGAAGTGATTTTGGCCCGTTCACGCTTTGACAAGGAAAAGGCTGAGAAACGTCTCCATATCGTCGAAGGTTTGATTCGTGTAATTTCGATTTTGGACGAAGTCATTGCCCTTATCCGTGCTTCTGAGAATAAAGCTGATGCCAAGGAAAACCTCAAGGTCAGCTATGATTTTACAGAAGAGCAGGCTGAGGCTATCGTAACCTTGCAACTTTACCGTTTGACCAATACAGATGTGGTTGTCTTGCAGGAGGAAGAAGCAGAACTTCGTGAAAAGATTGCCATGCTTGCGGCGATTATCGGTGATGAACGGACTATGTATAACCTTATGAAGAAAGAACTTCGTGAGGTCAAGAAGAAATTTGCAACTCCGCGTTTGAGTTCTTTAGAAGACACTGCGAAAGCAATCGAGATTGATACAGCTAGTTTGATTGCTGAGGAAGATACCTATGTCAGCGTGACCAAGGCAGGTTACATCAAGCGTACCAGTCCACGTTCCTTTGCGGCTTCAACGCTGGAAGAAATTGGCAAACGTGATGATGACCGTTTGATCTTTGTACAAGCTGTCAAGACAACCCAGCATCTTTTGATGTTTACGACTCTTGGAAATGTCATCTATCGACCAATCCATGAATTGGCAGATATTCGCTGGAAGGATATCGGAGAGCATCTGAGCCAGACCATTACAAACTTTGAAACGAATGAAGAAATCCTTTATGTGGAAGTAGTGGATCAGTTTGATGATGGGACAACCTATTTTGCAACCACTCGTCTTGGTCAAATCAAACGTGTAGAACGTAAAGAATTCACTCCATGGAGAACCTACAAGTCTAAGTCAGTTAAGTATGCTAAGCTCAAAGACGAGACAGACCAGATTGTAGCAGTGGCTCCAATTAAACTAGATGATGTTCTCTTGATAAGTCAAAATGGTTATGCGCTTCGTTTCAATATCGAAGAGGTTCCAGTTGTCGGTGCCAAGGCTGCAGGTGTCAAGGCTATAAACCTCAAAGAAGATGATGCCCTCCAATCTGCCTTTATTTGTAATACCTCATCCTTCTACCTCTTGACTCAGCGTGGTAGCTTGAAACGTGTTTCTATTGAGGAAATTCCAGAAACCAGCCGTGCCAAACGAGGACTACAAGTCTTGCGTGAGTTAAAAAACAAACCACATCGAGTTTTCTTGGCAGGTGCAGTTGCAGAGCAAGGCTTCGTTGGTGATCTCTTCAGTACAGAAGTGGACGGGAACGATCAAACTCTGTTTGTCCAATCCAATAAAGGAACAATCTATGAAAGTCGATTACAAGATTTGAACTTGTCAGAACGTACCAGTAACGGAAGCTTCATTTCTGACACGATTTCAGATGAAGAAGTTTTTGACGCCTATCTTCAGGAAGCTCATACAGAATTTGAATCTAAGAAATGATAAAAACAATGAAAAGCTTTTCATTAAGAAATTTCTTAAGCTATAGATTTAAAAGTTGAATTTGATTATATATACAAAAACGAACAGTGCTAGGTCCCAACTGATAGGGACTTAGCCTGCTCGTTTTCTTGTTTTTTAGTGGTATAGACCACTTTGTGTTTGAATGTGAAGTTATTAACATATGAGCAACTATACAAGTTAAGCTAATAAAAAAATAATAATTTTTTAGGAAAACGATTGCATCTATAATATTTTTATGTTATACTCTTATTGTTTCAAGAAAGCGCATTCAAGAAATAATTCGTTCAAATATATATAGGAGTTTTGTATGTCTCAAAACAATCAAGATAAAGGATTTTGTTTTTCTATTCGTAAACGTAGTGTTGGAGTATGTGGTGTTGCCATTGCAACATTTTTGCTAGGTTCTGGCCTTGTATTTCAAACAAATGTAGTAAAAGCAATAGAGCCGAGCGTTGCTGCAGTTGCTGGTGAAAATATTGCTGCTCATAAACCTGCGAGTCAGAGTTCAATTGCTTATGGAGGAGATGCTTCTAGAGCAGTTGATGGAAATCGTGATAACGCATGGAGCCACCGTTCTGTTACCCATACAGATTTTCAAGATCATTCTTGGTGGAAAGTTGATTTAGAGAAAGAAGAATCAGTAGGAACTGTTCGTATTTACAATCGTGGAGATGGGGATGTAGCAAAGCGTTTATCTAATTTTGATGTTATTTTGTTGGATAAAGCTGGAAGTGAGGTAACTCGTCAACACATTGATAGTTTAAACAATCAACCAACAATTGATGTTCAATTCTCAGGAGTTAATGCACGATATGTTAAAGTGGAGCTAAATAATTCAAAAACTCCACTTAGTTTAGCAGAAGTTGAAGTATATCGTTCTGTAAAAGAAGAAAAAGTAGTAGCAAGTAAGAAAACAGAAAACAAAGTTAAAACAGATTATACTGCAGAACTAAATAACTATTTGTTTGGCTTGAATTATGATAAAACAAATATTTTAACTAGACGAGGCGAGGCAATAGAAAATTACACGAATACAAGCACAAAACAACAAGGAAGTGAATTTGTGGTTGTGGAAAAAGTGAAGAAGAACCTTTCTAGTGGTCACGCTGATGTTTCTATTAATGGCAACGGAGATATTTTCCTAGGTGCTTTGTTTAAAGCAAATCAAGACCTTCTAGAAAATAAACCACAACAAATTAGTTTAGATCGTAGCAAAGGTAGAATCAGTGTTGATTTACCAGGAATGGTAGGCGGAGATAGCTATGTAGATGCTAATCCAACTGCAAGTGGTATGCAGGAAGGTGTGAATACCTTGTTAAACCGTTGGCATGAAAAATATGCTGCGAAAAATCCTGCTCCAGCACGTATGCAGTACGAATCAACTTCTGCTTACAGCATGAATCAATTGAAAGCAAAATTCGGAAGTGATTTTGAAAAAGTCGGTGTTAATTTGAAAATTGACTTTGAGGCTGTAAATAAGGGTGAAAAACAAGTTGAAGTTGTTGATTTTAAACAAATTTACTATACTGCTAACTTTGATGCTCCAAAAAATCCATCCGATGTATTTGCACCAGGAGTAACGGTTGATCAATTGAAAACACGTGGAATTGATGAAAAAACACCTCCTGTATACGTGTCAAGCGTTTCATACGGACGTCAAATGTATGTCAAATTTGAAACAACAAGCAAGAGTACAGAGTTGAAAGCCGCGATCAATGCTGTTATCAAAGGGGTGCCTATTAAACCAGAATCTGAATGGGCGCGTGTCTTGAAGAATACAACTGTAACAGTTTCAATCGTAGGTGGAAATGCTGATGGCGCTGCACGTGTTGTGACAGGTACAGTAGAAGATTTGAAGAAATTGATTCAAGAAGGAGCTACTTTCAGTACACAAAACCCTGATGTTCCAATTTCTTATAAGACTGCATTCTTGAAAGATAATCAAGTAGCTACAATTCAAAGCAATACAGACTACATTGAAACGAAAGTGACTTCATACAAAAATGGCTATCTCAATTTACAGCATAAGGGAGCTTATATCGCTCGTTACTATGTTTACTGGGATGAAGTAACTTATGATAAGGATGGAGTTGAAAGCATTCGCTCACGTCAATGGGAAGATAATGGTAAAAACAGGACAGCAGGCTTCCAAACTGAGCTTCAATTTAAAGGAAATGTACGTAATATACGCGTGAAGATTCAAGAAAAAACAGGTCTTGTTTGGGAACCATGGCGTACAGTTTATAATCGTACAGACCTTCCTCTTGTTCAAAAACGTACAATTATTAACTCAGGTACAACACTAAGACCAAAATACGATGAAAAAGTTGAAAATAACTAGTTTTTCACTTGTAAAAGGAATCAGTTCTAAGAGCTGGTTCTTTTTATTGAAGAAATTTTCTGAAAATTACAAAATATACTTGCTATTTTAGAAAAATAGTGTAGAATAAAAGAAATAGGTTTTTAGAATAAGGAGTGGAATATGACAGTAACGATTGATTGGGAAAATCTCGGTTTTTCCTATATGAAATTACCTTATCGCTATATTGCTCATTTTAAAAATGGACAATGGAATCAAGGAGAGTTGACAGAAGATGCAACCTTGCATATTTCAGAGTCTTCTCCAAGTCTTCACTATGGTCAACAAGCATTTGAAGGTTTGAAAGCTTATCGTACTAAGGATGGCAGTGTTCAACTGTTCCGTCCTGATGAAAATGCCAAACGTCTACAACGGACATGTGACCGTCTCTTGATGCCACAAGTTCCAACAGACATGTTTGTAGAAGCGTGTAAGGCAGTTGTCCGTGCCAATGAAGAATATGTACCTCCATACGGAACAGGTGGAACCTTATATCTTCGCCCTCTTTTGATTGGTGTCGGAGATATTATCGGGGTAAAACCGGCAGAAGAGTACATTTTTACCATCTTTGCCATGCCAGTTGGAAATTACTTTAAAGGTGGTTTGGTTCCAACCAACTTCTTGATTCAGGATGAATACGACCGTGCAGCGCCAAATGGTACAGGTGCGGCTAAGGTTGGTGGAAACTATGCTGCAAGTCTCTTGCCAGGAAAAATGGCCAAGTCACGCCATTTCTCAGATGTTATCTATCTAGATCCTTCAACACATACAAAGATTGAAGAAGTCGGTTCAGCTAACTTCTTTGGAATTACAGCTGATAATGAATTTGTAACACCATTGAGTCCATCTATCTTGCCATCTATTACCAAGTATTCCTTGCTTTATTTGGCAGAACATCGCTTGGGTTTAACTCCTATTGAGGGTGATGTTCCAATTGATAACCTTGACCGTTTTGTAGAGGCAGGTGCTTGTGGTACAGCGGCAGTGATTTCTCCAATTGGAGGTATTCAACATGGAAATGATTTCCATGTATTCTATAGTGAAACCGAAGTGGGGCCTATTACACGTAAACTTTATGATGAATTGACTGGTATTCAGTTTGGCGATATCGAAGCGCCAGAAGGTTGGATTGTAAAAGTAGATTAAAATAAATTAAAGGAGATTTTTTATGAAATCGAAAAAGTGGCTCTTAACAGCAGGAGTGGTCCTGAGCACGACAGCTCTTTTAGTGGCTTGTGGAAAAGCTGATAAAGAAGCAGATGCACCGACAACATTTTCTTATGTCTATGCAGTGGATCCAGCATCATTGGACTACAGTATAGCGACTCGGACATCGACGACAGACGTTATTGGAAATGTTATTGATGGTTTGATGGAAAATGACAAATACGGCAATGTTGTTCCTTCTTTGGCTGAAGATTGGTCTGTATCAAAAGATGGTTTGACTTATACTTATAAACTTCGTAAAGGAGTGAAATGGTACACTTCTGAGGGTGAAGAATATGCAGAAGTAACAGCCCATGACTTTGTGACAGGACTAAAACACGTAGCTGATGGCAAGTCAGACGGTGTCTCTCTCATCCAGAATTCAATCAAGGGATTGGATGCTTACATGACTGGTGAAACCAATGATTTCTCTACAGTTGGTGTCAAGGCCTTGGACGATTATACAGTTGAATATACCCTAAACAAACCAGAAAGTTTTTGGAATTCTAAAGTTACAACAGCGACGATGTTGCCTGTAAATGAAGAGTTTTTGAAGGCATCAGGTAAAGATTATGGAGCAGTTACTCCAGCAGGGATTCTCTATAATGGTCCTTATTTCTTGAAGACTTTGACTTCTAAATCGTTGATTGAGTATGAGAAAAATCCAAATTACTGGGATAAAGAAAATGTAAAAATTGAGAAGATCAAATTGACTTACTACGATGGTTCTGATCAGGAATCGTTGATCCGTAGTTTCTCTTCAGGTGCCTATACGACAGCCCGTCTCTTCCCAAGTAGCTCAAACTTTGCTTCAACTTTAGAGCAATACGGAGATAAAATCACATATAGCCCACAGGACTCAAGTAGTTATTACTTTACATTTAACGTAAATCGTCAGTCATACAATAAAACTGCGAAAACAAGTGAAGAGCAAAAGACTTCTACAAAAGAAGCGATGCTCAATAAGGACTTCCGTCAGGCTATCAACTTTGCCTTCAACCGCCATTCTTATGCTGCCCAGCTAAATGGTGAAGATGGGGCGGACAAGATTATCCGTAACAGCCTCGTTCCTGACAACTTTGTGCAAGCAGGTGGTAAGAACTTTGGTCAAATCGCTCAAGCAGAGTTGGTGAACTATGGCGAGCAATGGAAAGGTGTTGAACTAGTTGACGGTAAGGACTCTATCTACAACCCTGACAAGGCCAAAGTTGCTTTCGAAAAAGCTAAGAAAGACTTAGAGTCTAAAGGAGTAACTTTCCCAATTCACTTGGATGTTCCAGTTGAACAAACAGATACCATCGCCGTTCAACAAAGTAACTCTTTCAAACAGTCAATTGAATCAACTCTTGGTGCTGAAAATGTTGTCATCGACGTTCTTCAAATGACAGATAATGAAAAGGAAACAATCACTTCACAAGCGCGTGTTCCTTCCCAAAAAGACTATGATTTGAATAGTACAGGATGGGCTCCAAGTTATCAAGACCCAGCATCTTATTTAACTATCATGGATCCTAAATCAGGTTCTGCTATGAAACACCTAGGTATCACTAAAGGAAAAGACAAAGATGTCGTAGCTAAGGTTGGTTTGGACCAGTATAAGAAATTATTGGATGATGCCGATTCAGAAACTACTAATCTTGAAGAGCGTTATGAAAAATATGCCAAGGCTCAAGCTTGGTTGACAGATAGTTCATTATTGATGCCGACAGCCTCATCTGGTGGTTCACCAGTTGTAAGTAATGTCGTGCCATTCTCAAAACCATACTCACAAGTTGGTATTAAGGGTGATCCATATATCTTTAAAGGAATGAAATTGCAAAAAGATATTGTTACAACAAAAGAATATGAAGAAGCACTGAAAAAATGGCAAAAAGAAAAATTGGAATCAAATGGTAAGTACCAAAAAGAACTAGAAAAACACATTAAATAATGCGGAAAACTCTATATCAGACAAGCCTGATGTAGAGTTTTTTCTTGCTAGTTTTAGGATTTTCTTGTAAAATAGAAAAAGTGAAGAGAGGTATGAAATGAGTAAGAAAGATAAGAAAATCGAAATTCAAGTAGCAGATGCCAAAGTTAATGTAGGAAAAGACAGTTTTGAAGGTTATACCTTGACCATTGGTAAAAAAGTTATCGGAGAAATTGCCGAATTAGACGGACAATTTGCCATCATAAAGAATGGGAATGTCGATAGTTTTTATAAAAAATTGGAAAAAGCTGTGGAAATTTTGATTGAAAATTATAATTTAGCAAAATAAGTCTTGTTTTTTTGAAATTTTCATGATATAATAGTCCATGTTGATTGTAGGAGAGATAGCGAAGAGGCTAAACGCGGCGGACTGTAAATCCGCTCCTTCGGGTTCGGGGGTTCGAATCCCTCTCTCTCCATTTCATCAATGGGGTATAGCCAAGCGGTAAGGCAAGGGACTTTGACTCCCTCATGCGTTGGTTCGAATCCAGCTACCCCAGTTCTTAGGTAATGATCAAGATAAAAAGCAAAATATCTTAGGGTATTTTATTTTTATAATTGAAAGACGTGAACGATATGAACATGTCCTTGCGGGTGCTTAGGAAAAAAATTATAAGTATGTCAAGTTTAAGAAAAACTTGATTGTTGGAGGATTTTTTAGATGAACGAATTTGAAGATTTGCTAAATAGCGTTAGCCAAGTTGAGACTGGTGATGTTGTTAGTGCTGAAGTATTGACAGTTGATGCGACTCAAGCTAACGTTGCAATCTCTGGAACTGGTGTTGAAGGTGTCTTGACTCTTCGCGAATTGACGAACGATCGCGATGCAGATATCAATGACTTTGTTAAAGTAGGAGAAGTATTGGATGTTCTTGTACTTCGTCAAGTAGTTGGTAAAGATACTGATACAGTTACATACCTTGTATCTAAAAAACGCCTTGAAGCTCGCAAAGCATGGGACAAACTTGTTGGTCGCGAAGAAGAAGTTGTTACTGTTAAAGGAACTCGTGCTGTTAAAGGTGGACTTTCAGTAGAATTTGAAGGTGTTCGTGGATTTATCCCAGCTTCAATGTTGGATACTCGTTTCGTACGTAACACTGAGCGTTTTGTAGGTCAAGAATTTGACGCTAAAATCAAAGAAGTTGACGCTAAAGAAAACCGCTTCATCCTTTCACGTCGTGAAGTTGTTGAAGCAACTACAGCAGCAGCTCGTGCTGAAGTATTCGGTAAATTGGCTGTTGGTGATGTAGTAACTGGTAAAGTTGCACGTATCACAAGCTTCGGTGCTTTCATCGACCTTGGTGGTGTTGACGGATTGGTTCACTTGACTGAATTGTCACACGAGCGTAACGTATCACCAAAATCAGTTGTAACTGTTGGTGAAGAAATTGAAGTGAAAATCCTTGATCTTAACGAAGAAGAAGGACGCGTATCACTTTCACTTAAAGCAACAACACCTGGACCATGGAATGGCGTTGAGCAAAAATTGGCTAAAGGTGATGTAGTAGAAGGAACAGTTAAGCGTTTGACTGACTTTGGTGCATTTGTTGAAGTATTGCCAGGTATCGATGGACTTGTTCACGTATCACAAATTTCACACAAACGTATTGAAAATCCAAAAGAAGCTCTTAAAGTTGGTCAAGAAGTTCAAGTTAAAGTTCTTGAAGTTAACGCAGATGCAGAGCGCGTATCACTTTCTATCAAAGCTCTTGAAGAGCGTCCAGCTCAAGAAGAAGGACAAAAAGAAGAAAAACGTGTTGCTCGTCCACGTCGTCCAAAACGTCAAGAAAAACGTGATTTCGAACTTCCAGAAACACAAACAGGATTCTCAATGGCTGACTTGTTTGGTGATATCGAACTTTAATCAAATTGAAAATTCATAAAATCCTTTGTTTTCTAAACAAGGGATTTTTTCTGGCTCTTTATCAACTGTATCGGGTTGAAGTCAGCTAAGCTCGAGAAAGGACACATTTTGTCCTTTCTTTTTTGATGTTCAGAGCAATAAAAATCCGTTTTTTGAAGTTTTCAAAGTTTCGAAAACCAAAGGCATTTCGTTTGATAAGTTTGATGAGATTATTAGTGGCTTCTAATTTGGCGTTTGAATAGGACAACTGAAGAGCGTTGACGATTTTCTCTTTGTCCTTTAGAAAGGTTTTAAAGACAGTCTGAAAAAGAGGATGAACCTGCTTTAGATTGTCCTCAATGAGCCCGAAAATTTCTCCGGTTCCTTATTCTGAAAGTGAAAAAGTAAGAGTTGATAGAGATTATAGTGGTGTTTTAAGTCTTCTGAATAGCTCAAAAGGTTGTCTAGAATCTCTTTATTGGTTAAGTGCATACGAAAAGTAGGGCGATAAAAACGTTTATCACTCAGTTTACGGCTATCCTGTTGAATGAGTTTCCAGTAGCGCTTGATAGCCTTGTATTCATGGGATTTTCGCTCAAACTGATTCATGATTTGGACACGCACACGACTCATAGCCCGGCTTAGATGTTGTACAATGTGAAAGCGATCCAGAACGATTTTAGCGTTTGGGAGTGAAACAGTCTGGGAGACTGTTTCAGACTGAGCCTAGAAATTCGAAAGCGAAGTGGCCTAGCTAATTCATAGTAGGGACTAAACATATCCATAGTAATGATTTTTACCTGACAACGAACAGCTCGATTGTAGCGCAGAAAATGATTTCTTATGATAGCTTGTGTTCTCCCCTCAAGAACAGTGATGATATTGAGCTTTTCAAAATCTTGTGCAATGAAACTCATCTTCATCTCTCGATTGAAACAGTCACTCCCCTGACTGTTTCAACGTCCCAAGTCATAATCTTCGGAAGATGAGAAAAATTATGCTCAAAGTGAAAGTCATTGAGCTTGCGAATAACAGTTGAAGTTGAAATGGCCAGCTGATGTGCAATGTCGGTCATAGAAGTTTTTTCAATCAACTTTTGAGCAATCTTTTGATTGATGATACGAGGGATTTGGTGATTTTTCTTGACGAGAGAAGTCTCAGAGATCATCATTTTAGAGCAATGATAGCACTTAAAACGACGCTTTCTAAGGAGAATTCTAGTAGGCATACCAGTTGTTTCAAGGTAAGTAATCTTAGACGGTTTTTGAAAATCATATTTCTTCATTTGGCTTCCACAATCAGGACAAGGTGGGGTATCGTAGTCCAGTTTAGCGATGATTTCCTTGTGTGAATCCTTATTAACGATATCCATAATTTGGACATTAGGGTCTTTGATATCGAGTAGTTTTGTGATAAAATGTAATTGTTCCATATGATTCTTTCTAATGATGGTTTGGTTGCTTTTTATTATAGATCATATGGAACTTTTTTCTACAACAAAATAGGCTCCATAATATCTATAGGGGATTTACCCACTACAGATGTTATGGAGCTTTTTTCGCTAAAAAAGGAACCAAGATGGTTCCTAAAATTATTAGTTACTTGCGCCAGATGTAGCATCTGCGTCACCACCGTGACCTCCAGCATCACCTGCATCAGAAGCTCCAGATGTGGCATCTGCTCCGCCATGTCCTCCAGCAGGAGCTGCAGCATTTCCACCAACTAGACGTTGACCAGTTGTTTCTAAGTACCAATCAAGCCATGGTTGGAAATTAAAGATAATTTCATTAATTCCAGCATATGAACCATCTGGATAGTACATTGCTTTATAGTTATGAGTATTAATTACACCTTCTGGTTGTCCCGGAACAATTGTACGAACATACTCTTGATCACCATTACGTAATACGCCTACAACCCACTCAACGTTTTTCATTCTTGCAGGTGGTAGGGAAGCATGTACTGTTCCCAATCGGCTACCTGCTTGAACTCGCACACGTTTACCATACATTGTGTTTGGATCTTGGTGGGCGTTATTGTAGTACAAGAATTGGTTATTATCATCCGCATATGTCAACTCGAATGGCATTGCTTTCAAGAACATATCAATTTGGTTAACTGTCAAGATACCGTGGTCTAATTTTACGTAAGTATCTCCAGAAACAGCTCCAACAAGCTCAGCAGCTTTTTCTACCCATTCAGGATCATCAGGGTCAACTCCTTGAATGGTAGTTGCGATTGGATTTGTACAATATAAATCTTCTGGTGCGATTGGTTTTGGTTTTTTCAATTTTGAAACGACTCCCACATATTTTACAAAGTTGTCTAAACATGTTTCAAGGAAATTAATAGTTCCTTCATTTGTGATATTCCCATTAACATCAAAGGCTTCTTTAGCTTTACCGAGAAGGAATTCATTTCCTGGAAGAGTATAGGCATTGACACCTGGAGCGTCAAGAATCTTACGAAGGTGAACTTGGGCACGAGAAGTACCTTGGTCGTAGTAAGAAGCACCCACAATCATGACTGGTTTGTTTTCAAATGGATGAACTTCGTATGAAAGCCATTCAAGAACAGATTTTAGAGAAGCTGAGATTGTATGGTTGTGCTCAGGAGTAGCGATAATGACACCATCAGCACGAGTAATTTTGTTATATAAATAACGTAATTGGAAACTTTCATCCCATTTTTCGTCTTGGTTAAACATTGGAACTTCGTCAATTTCAAGAACTTCTAATTCAAATTTAAGTTTGAAGTGACGACGGATAAATTCCAAGAGTTTACGGTTATATGATTGATCATAGTTTGATCCTACAAGTCCAACAAATTTCATTCTTTTTGGTCTCCTATCTTACAAATTTTCCCAGTCAAAGTCTTCAGCATCTTTTCGAAGTAATTCTTGTGCATTGCGCAATTTTTCTGTGATTTTTACAAAGATACGGAAGTCGTCAAAAGTAGCATCCAATTTTTTAATAACATCAAGATCTACTAGGTCTCCACTTGGGGTGAAGGCTTGAAGAGAATGTGAAAGCAAGAATTCATCTGGAAGGACACTTGCTTTAATTTCTGGAGCATTCAAGATTTGGCGAAGTTGTAATTGGGCACGTGATGAACCAAGCGTACCATAAGAAGCACCTGTAATCATGATTGGTTTATTCAAGAGTGGGTAAATACCATAAGACAACCAAGCAAGAGCGCTCATCAAAACAGCTGGGATAGAGTGGTCATACTCAGGAGTACCGATAATAACGCCATCTGCCTCTTCAATTTTAGCAGCTATTTCTAGAATTTCAGCAGGTACTTTCTTGTCTGCTGGTTTGTTGAAGACAGGAATGTCTTTAATTTCAACAAGTTCAATTTCAACTTTTTCAGCAAAGTGTTTTTGCATGTATTGAAGCAATTGACGGTTTGTAGAACGTTTTGAATTTGTTCCAACAATAGCAATAAGTTTTAACATGAGATTTCCTTTCTCTTTTTACATAATACGATTTTAAAACTCCATTGAAATATATATTTCTATAGAGTAGAAATTCCTGAAGAACAGCTTAGGTGACCTTCCTTATCGATGAGGATAGCTTCTATGCCCTCCAAACTTTCGACTTGCCAAAGGATAGAAGCAGGTCTTTCTCCAAATAGACGAGTGGTCCAGATTTCGCCATCGACTGATCTATCAGAGATGATTGTCAGACTAGCTAGTTCCGTTTCAACAGGATATCCTGTTTGACTGTCAAAAATATGATGGTAATCTTTTCCATCGACAGTCAGGTGACGTTCATAAATGCCTGAAGTCACGACAGATTTATTGACAACGGGGATGGTCATTAAGTGATTTCCCCGAGGATTGGCTGGGTCTTGAATCCCAATTTGCCAAGGCTGTTCCCCTCTTGCCTGATTTTTTCCAATGGTCAGGATATTCCCTCCCAGATTGATTAAGGCGGATATCACCCCCTCTTCTCTAAGAAATTGGGCAACCTTATCCGCACTATAACCTTTGGCTAAACAACCAAGATCAATCTTCATTCCTTTCTGTTTTAAAAACACAGTAGAAGTAGAAGAATCTAACTCGATATAATGAGGATTGATTAGAGGGAGCACCGCTTCAATTTCTTGAGGCTGGGCAACCTTTGCATCTGAAAAACCGATACGCCAGGTTTGAATTAAGGGACCAATACTGATGTTGAGATGGCTAGAGGGCGCTAGGCTATGCTCTAACCCAAGTGAAATCAATTCAAACAAATCAGGATGAACTTTGACTGGAGCTATTCCAGCTTGATAATTGATTTCCATCAACTCTGATTCTTGACTATTGGCATTGAAGCGGTATTCAAGCTCTTTAAGCAAATCAAAGGATTTTTGGAGCAAGATATCAGCTTGCTCATCCACTAATGAAATAGTGATAGTGGTTCCCATTAGGCGTTCAGAATGTGAACTAAGAGGCAAGCTACCAACTCCTTTCTCTTATGAAAAGAAGGCTGAAATATAGTAAATTTATGAAAAATGAACCCCTTACATTTTCTTTCCATGATACTAGCATACCATAAAGTCAGCGTTTTCACAAATAAAATTTGTAAAGATGTCAAGAAGTATGCTCAGAAAATAAAAAATAATTGTAATAATCTGTGTTAAATTACAGATTATTTACAATTTTTTACAAAAAATTAGGAAAAATCAGCCAAACTCTTGTAAACGCTAACAGTAAATGGTATACTAGTAGGGTAAATTTAAAATTGAAGGTAGGAATTTTTCTATGAGTAAAATCGTTGTAGTTGGTGCTAACCACGCTGGTACAGCATGTATTAATACTATGTTGGATAATTTTGGCAATGAGAACGAAATTGTTGTATTTGACCAAAACTCCAACATCTCTTTCCTAGGATGTGGAATGGCCCTTTGGATTGGTGAACAAATTGACGGTGCTGAAGGCTTGTTCTATTCTGATAAAGAAAAATTGGAAGCTAAAGGTGCTAAGGTTTACATGAACTCACCAGTTCTTTCAATCGACTATGATAACAAAGTAGTTACAGCAGAAGTTGAAGGGAAAGAGCACAAAGAATCATACGAGAAATTGATTTTCGCTACAGGTTCTACACCAATCTTGCCACCAATCGAAGGTGTTGAAATTGTTAAAGGAAACCGCGAATTTAAAGCAACTCTTGAAAATGTACAATTCGTTAAATTGTACCAAAACGCTGAAGAAGTTATCAATAAACTTGCTGACAAGAGCCAACACCTTGACCGTATCGCCGTTGTTGGTGGTGGTTACATCGGTGTTGAACTTGCTGAAGCCTTTGAACGTCTTGGAAAAGAAGTTGTCCTTGTTGATATCGTAGATACTGTCTTGAATGGTTACTATGATAAAGACTTCACACAAATGATGGCGAAGAACTTGGAAGACCACAACATCCGCTTGGCGCTTGGTCAAACTGTTAAAGCAATTGAGGGTGACGGTAAAGTAGAACGTTTGATTACTGATAAAGAAACTTTCGATGTGGATATGGTTATCCTTGCAGTTGGTTTCCGTCCAAACACAGCTCTTGCTGACGGCAAGATTGAACTCTTCCGCAACGGTGCCTTCCTTGTAGACAAGAAACAAGAAACTTCACTTCCTGGTGTATTTGCTGTTGGTGATTGTGCGACTGTTTATGACAACGCTCGTAAAGACACTAGCTACATCGCGCTTGCTTCAAACGCTGTTCGTACTGGTATCGTTGGTGCCTACAATGCTTGTGGACATGAATTGGAAGGTATCGGTGTTCAAGGTTCAAACGGTATCTCTATCTACGGTCTTCACATGGTTTCAACTGGTTTGACTCTTGAAAAAGCGAAAGCTGCTGGTTACAATGCAACTGAAACAGGCTTTAACGATCTTCAAAAACCAGAATTTATGAAGCATGACAACCATGAAGTTGCCATCAAGATTGTCTTTGACAAAGATAGCCGTGAAATTCTTGGTGCACAAATGGTTTCACACGATTCTGCAATCAGCATGGGAATCCACATGTTCTCACTTGCTATCCAAGAGCATGTAACAATTGATAAATTGGCATTGACAGACCTATTCTTCTTGCCACACTTCAACAAACCATACAACTACATCACAATGGCTGCCCTTACAGCTGAAAAATAAAAATGATGAACTATCTGGCCTTAAGCTAAGGTCAGATAGTTTTTTTCATCATTCTGTACCCATACAATTATGATTTTTTTATCTTGTGATTCATTCTGTTCTGACTTAAAATGAAATGGTAGCTACCAATACAAATGATGAGGATAAAACAAATGACTGAAAATCGTTATGAATTAAATAAAAACTTGGCGCAGATGCTCAAGGGCGGTGTAATCATGGATGTTCAAAATCCTGAACAGGCTCGTATTGCAGAGGCTGCTGGTGCGGCAGCTGTTATGGCCTTGGAGAGGATTCCAGCTGATATTCGTGCAGCTGGTGGCGTTTCCCGCATGAGTGACCCAAAGATGATTAAGGAAATCCAAGAAGCGGTTAGTATTCCAGTAATGGCCAAGGTCAGAATCGGGCATTTTGTTGAGGCTCAGATTTTAGAAGCTATTGAAATTGACTATATAGATGAGAGTGAAGTTCTATCTCCAGCTGACGACCGTTTCCATGTGGACAAGAAAGAATTCCAAGTTCCTTTTGTTTGTGGTGCTAAGGATTTGGGAGAAGCCTTGCGTCGTATCGCTGAAGGTGCTTCTATGATTCGTACAAAAGGAGAACCGGGTACAGGGGATATCGTCCAAGCCGTTCGCCATATGCGCATGATGAATCAGGAAATTCGCCGCATTCAAAATCTACGCGAGGACGAACTTTATGTTGCTGCCAAGGACTTGCAAGTCCCTGTAGAATTGGTTCAATACGTCCATGAGCATGGAAAATTGCCAGTTGTAAACTTTGCGGCTGGAGGCGTTGCAACGCCAGCAGATGCTGCGCTGATGATGCAATTAGGGGCAGAAGGTGTATTTGTCGGTTCAGGTATTTTCAAGTCAGGCGATCCTGTTAAACGAGCAAGTGCTATTGTTAAGGCTGTGACTAACTTCCGTAATCCTCAAATCCTAGCTCAAATCTCTGAAGATTTAGGAGAAGCTATGGTTGGTATCAATGAAAATGAAATCCAAATTCTCATGGCTGAGCGAGGAAAATAGATGAAAATCGGAATATTGGCCTTGCAAGGTGCCTTTGCAGAACATGCAAAAGTGCTAGATCGATTAGGTGTCGAGAGTGTTGAAATCAGAAATTTAGAGGATTTTCAGAAATCTCAGAGTGATTTGTCGGGTTTGATTTTGCCTGGTGGTGAGTCTACAACCATGGGCAAGCTCTTACGAGACCAGGATATGTTGCTTCCTATCCGAGAAGCCATTCTATCTGGATTACCAGTTTTTGGAACCTGTGCGGGTTTAATTTTGCTGGCTAAGGAAATTGCTTCTCAGGAAGAGAGTCATCTAGGAACTATGGATATGGTGGTCGAGCGCAATGCCTATGGGCGCCAATTAGGAAGTTTCTACACGGAAGCAGAATGTAAGGGAGTCGGTCAGATTCCAATGACTTTTATTCGCGGTCCGATTATCAGTAGTGTTGGAGAAGATGTAGAAATTCTAGCAACAGTTGACAATCAAATCGTTGCAGCCCAAGAAAAAAATATGTTGGTAACTTCCTTTCATCCGGAATTGACTGATGATGTGCGCTTGCACCAGTACTTTATCGAAATGTGTAAAGAAAAAAGTTGAGATTAAATTTCTCAACTTTTTTACATGTAATAAACAATGGCGATGTATTGGAGGGCAGATGCGGCTAGGATAAAGAGATGCCAAATCATGTGGAAATAAGGTTTTTTCTTTGCATAAAATCCAGCTCCAACTGTATAACAGAGTCCGCCAGTTACCATGAGACTCCAGAAAATTGGTGTCGTTTGACTGATAATGGCAGGAATGATAGCTAGAACCAACCAGCCCATAATCAGGTAAAGAGCAAGGCTAAATTTCTCATTGACCTTTTTGGAAAAGATTTTATAGAGAATACCAAAGATGGTCGTTCCCCACTGGATGGCAATAATCAGATAGCCAAACCAGTTATTCATTAAGGTTAAGACGACGGGCGTGTATGAGCCTGCAATAGCAACGTAAATCATAGAATGATCAATGATTCTCAAGACATATTTGTGGGTTGAACCATAGGCCATAGAGTGATAAATGGTGGATGATAGGAACATGAGAAAGAGACTGATAACGAAAATGGAGACACCGATAGATGATAAAAATCCGTGTGCTTCATAACTATAGGTGGATGAAATGGGGAGTAAGATGAGCATGATGACTGCACCTACGGCATGGGTCACGCTATTGGCAATTTCCTCTCCAAAACTGAGTTGTTTGCTGAGTTTAAGACTAGTGTTCATTGGATTCCCTCCTCTTCAGTATGATGGATTAAGGCTAGAGTTTGATGATAGAGTTTAACAGTTTGGCAGCTACTTTGGATAATGGGGTTAGCTGAGTCTATTCCTTGGTTCATGTAGTTTACAAAAGCATCGTAGAGTTGGTCTGAACTGGCTTGACTTTGGAGATTATTAAGTGTCTGAGCTATTTCTTGAATAGAAAATACAGACTTGAGGGTTGTGATAGCAATCAAACGGGCAATCTGTTGGCGTTGGTATTTTTTCTTGTCAGGCTTTGTCAGGTAACCATGTTTGACATAATTGTTGACCATAGATGCTGTCAGGCCTTTGTCTTTATCATGAGAGATAGGGGCGCAGACCTGATTGACATAGAGTAAAACCTGATCCAGATAGAGGTCAATATTTGGAATTTCTGTCCATTTTGGGTAGGAAAAGGTAGTTTTCATTTCCAACTCCTTTTTATCTAGTTTTAATAACTAGATTATAAAATAATAAAAACAGAAAGTCAAGTTTTAACTGCTTGTGAAAAGGCTTAAATTATGCTATGATGGGAGAAACTAGTCAGAAAAGAGGAGAAAAGATGGAGATTCGTTTAGCTTTTCCAAATGAAGTAGATGCCATTATGCAGGTGATGGAGGAAGCCAAGAAATGTTTAGCGGATGCTGGTAGTGACCAGTGGCAAAATGGTTATCCAAATGCTGATATTATTATTGAGGATATTATCTCAGGTCAAGCCTATGTAGCCTTGGAAGAGGGAGAACTACTAGCCTATGCTGCTGTGACCAAGAGTCCAGAGGCAGCCTATGAAGCCATTTATGAAGGAAAATGGCAAGCTGGAGAGTCGGAGTACCTAGTCTTTCACCGTATTGCTGTGGCTGCAGATGTGCAGGGACAAGGAGTTGCTCAAACCTTCTTAGAGGGCTTGATTGAAGGTTTTGATTATCTAGATTTTCGCTCAGATACGCATGTTGCAAATAAGGCCATGCAGCATATCTTTGAAAAACTAGGTTTTAAACAGGTTGGTAAGGTTCCAGTTGATGGCGAACGCTTGGCCTATCAAAAATTGAAGAAATAATGCAAAAGAAGTACGCAAAAATGCTCTACTCTTCGCCAATTGGCTCCCTTTCTCTTGTAGCTGATGATCATTATTTGTATGGAATTTGGGTACAGGAGCAGAAGCATTTTGAGAGGGGGATAGGAGATGAAACGATAGAAGAAGTTGTTAGTCATCCCATTTTAGATCCAGTTATTGCTTGCTTAGATGCTTACTTTAAAGGCAAGCCTCAGGATTTATCCAACTTGCCCTTGGCTCCAATAGGAACGGATTTTGAAAAGCGAGTTTGGTCCTATTTACAGGGAATTCCTTATGGTCAGACAGTGACCTATGGACAAATAGCCCAAGACCTACAAGTGGCTTCTGCTCAAGCAATTGGTGGAGCAGTGGGGCGCAATCCTTGGTCTATCCTAGTACCTTGTCATCGTGTGCTGGGAGCAGGCAAGCGTCTAATAGGTTATGCTGCAGGAGTGGAAAAGAAATCTTGGCTCTTGGAGCATGAAGGCGCAGATTTTAAAGATACAAACAAATAGAAGGAGAAACACATGTTAGAATTTATCGAATATCCAAAATGTTCAACTTGTAAAAAAGCAAAACAAGAATTAAACCAACTCGGTGTGGACTACAAAGCCGTCCATATCGTGGAAGAAACACCCAGCCAAGAAGTGATTTTAAACTGGCTAGAAACCTCAGGTTTCGAGTTGAAGCAATTTTTCAACACCAGTGGAATCAAATACCGTGAATTAGGGCTGAAAGATAAGGTAGGAAGTCTGTCAAACCAAGAAGCAGCCGAGTTGCTAGCAAGCGACGGTATGTTATTAAAACGACCGATTCTAGTAGAAAATGGAACTGTTAAGCAAATCGGTTATCGAAAAGTTTACGAAGAATTGGGTTTGAGATAGTTTTTACTTATCTCTTTGATAGATAAAATATATAACCTCCCTGTTTCAAAGTATGATAAACTAGTAGGTAGACAAAGTCTGTATCTGACCGTAGCAAATAATTTCATTGACGGCAGAAGTATGATAGAATGAATCATTATCAGGAGAGGATGTTTTTATGAATGTTACAACGATTTTAGCATCAGATTGGTACCAAAACTTGATGCAATTGATTCCGGATGGCAAGCTCTTTAGCTTGCGTTCGGTCTTTGATGGAATTCCAAGAATTGTCCAACAACTTCCAACAACGATTATGTTGACAATTGGTGGTGCCCTTTTTGGCTTGGTTTTGGCGCTGCTTTTTGCCATTGTGAAGATTAACCGTGTCAAGATTTTATATCCCATGCAGGCCTTCTTTGTTAGTTTCTTAAAAGGGACACCGATTTTGGTGCAACTCATGTTGACCTACTACGGAATTCCTTTGGCTTTGAAAGCCCTCAATCAGCAATGGGGAACTGGTCTCAATATCAATGCGATTCCAGCCGCTGCTTTTGCGATTGTTGCCTTTGCTTTTAATGAGGCGGCTTATGCCAGTGAAACCATTCGTGCAGCCATTCTCTCAGTCAATCCTGGTGAGATTGAGGCGGCACGCAGTCTGGGTATGACCCGAGCACAAGTTTATCGTCGCGTGATTATTCCAAATGCAGCAGTTGTGGCAACTCCAACCTTGATTAACTCCCTCATCGGCTTGACCAAGGGAACTTCCCTAGCCTTTAGTGCGGGTGTTGTGGAAGTCTTTGCCCAAGCTCAGATTTTGGGTGGTGCCGATTATCGTTATTTTGAACGCTTCATCTCCGTTGCCCTTGTTTATTGGGTAGTCAATATTGGAATTGAAAGCCTTGGTCGTTTCATCGAGAGAAAAATGGCTATTTCAGCCCCAGACACAGTGTCTACAGATGTGAAAGGAGACCTTCGTTAATGATTAAGATTTCGAATTTAAGTAAATCCTTTTCAGGACAGACTGTCTTGGATCATCTGGACTTGGATATTCAAAAAGGGGAAGTTGTAGCCTTGATTGGTTCTTCAGGAGCTGGCAAATCAACCTTCCTTCGTAGTCTCAATTATCTTGAAACACCTGACAGTGGCTCTATTCAGATTGATGATTTCTCAGTTGATTTTTCTAAAATCACTCAAGAAGAAATCCTTTCCCTACGCCGTAAGCTGTCCATGGTTTTCCAACAGTTTAATTTGTTTGAACGACGTACAGCACTTGATAATGTGAAAGAAGGCTTGGTTGTTGTCAAGAAATTGTCTGATCAAGAAGCGACTAAGATTGCCAAGGAAGAGTTGGCTAAGGTTGGGCTTTCGGACCGTGAAAACCATTATCCTAGACATTTATCGGGTGGACAGAAGCAACGGGTTGCCCTCGCGCGTGCTCTTGCCATGAAACCAGATGTCTTGCTCTTAGACGAACCAACTTCAGCCCTTGACCCAGAATTGGTCGGCGAAGTAGAAAAATCTATTGCAGATGCTGCTAAGTCAGGTCAAACCATGATTTTGGTCAGTCATGACATGTCCTTTGTAGCCCAAGTGGCTGATAAGATTCTCTTCTTAGATAAGGGGAAAATCATCGAGTCCGGAACACCAGATGAGATTATCCACGATCCTAAAGAAGATCGGACAAAAGAATTCTTCGCTAGTTACAAACGGACTTATATTTGATATAATAGATAAAGAAAAACTCAGTTAGCTGGACTAGCTGAGTTTACTCTTTAAAAAAGATAGAAATGAGAGAAATCATGCTACTGCAACTATTTTCTTTATATTTCGAGAGTTTGATCTTGACCACCATCCTCGTCCTGATTTTTTTAGGGATTTGGATTGGACTGAGAGCCATGTCGGGAGTTGATAAGACAGCCAAGGCTCGCCAAGCCCATCTCTATGATATGATTATGATTGGAGTCTTAGTTGTTCCAGTATTATCCTTTGCGGTTATGAGTTTAATTCTTGTTTTCAAGGCATAATCCTTGCGTGATTGACAAGAAAGAGTTAGAATAAAGATAGTTACAACAAGAAAGAAGGAATTTATATGTACGATACTATTATTATCGGTGCTGGACCTGCAGGGATGACTGCAGCCTTGTATGCTGCTCGAAGCAATCTCAAAGTAGCCTTGATTGAAGGTGGTCTGCCAGGTGGTCAGATGAATAATACATCTGATATTGAAAATTACCCTGGATACGCTAATATTAGTGGGCCTGAATTGGCTGAAAAGATGTTTGAACCGCTTGAAAATCTTGGTGTTGAGCACATTTATGGTTATGTTGAAAATGTAGAAGACCATGGTGATTTTAAGAAAGTGATGACTGATGATCAAACATATGAAACACGTACAGTTATCGTAGCAACTGGTTCTAAACACCGTCCTTTGGGAGTACCTGGAGAAGATGAACTGAACAGTCGTGGTGTTTCTTACTGTGCTGTGTGTGATGGTGCTTTCTTCCGTGACCAAGATTTGTTGGTAGTCGGTGGTGGAGATTCAGCTGTTGAAGAAGCCCTCTTCTTGACACGTTTTGCTAAGACTGTTACCATTGTTCACCGTCGTGACCAACTTCGTGCTCAAAAGGTTTTACAAGACCGCGCCTTTGCGAATGAGAAAATCAGCTTTATCTGGGATTCTGTAGTGAAGGAAATCAAGGGTGAAAACCGAGTAGAATCTGTTGTATTTGAAAATGTGAAAACAGGTCAAGTGACAGAACAAGCCTTCGGTGGTGTCTTTATCTATGTTGGATTGGACCCTCTTAGCGATTTTGTTAAAGAATTGAATATCCAAGATCAAGCAGGCTGGATTGTGACAGATAACCACATGAAAACTGCAGTTGACGGTATCTTTGCCGTTGGGGATGTCCGCTTGAAAGACCTTCGCCAAGTAACAACAGCAGTTGGAGATGGGGCTATTGCTGGTCAAGAAGCCTATAAATTTATCACAGAACATAGTTAATACACTTCGAAAATCTCTTCAAACCACGTCAACTTCGCTTTGCCGTATATATGTTACTGACTTCGTCAGTTCTATCTGCAACCTCAAAACAGTGTTTTGAGCTGACTTCGTCAGTCTTATCTACAACCTCAAAGCAGTGCTTTGAGCTGTCTATAGCTAGCTTCCTAGTTTGCTCTTTGATTTTCATTGAGTATAATCATAAAAAGTTTCCAATCAGATGACTGGAAACTTTTTTTATAGTCTATTTCGGAAAACTTCGTACATGAGAATGGCTGCAGCAACACTGGCATTGAGACTTTGAACATGGCCATTCATCGGAATGGTAATCATCTCATCAACCTGTTTTTTGATGTTGCTAGAGATGCCTTTTCCTTCATTTCCGATGATGAGGGCGATTTTCCCTTTTGTATTCCACTTATGGCAAGGAGTACCATTCATATCTGTTCCAAAGGTCCAGAAGCCTTCATCCTTGAGTTTGTCTAGAGTTTGGCTTAGATTAGTCACTCGAGCAATTGGAACGTGCTCAATAGCACCAGTGGCCGTTTTGGCAACGACAGGAGTAACTCCGACAGCACGGTGCTTGGGAATGATGACTCCTGAAACATTGGTCGCATCAGCGGTTCTTAAGATGGAGCCTAAGTTGTGAGGATCAGTTAACCCGTCCAGAATCAATAGTAAAGGATTTTCTTCTTGGCGTGTTTTTTCAAGAATGTGATCTAGCTCGCTATAGGCAAATTCAGATACTCGTAGAACAAAACCTTGGTGGACAGCACCTTCAGTCATCTCAGAAAGGGATTTTTTTGAGGTCCAAGAAATGGACACCTTCTTTTCTGTAGCCAGTTCCTTGACTTTCTCAACGTTCTTACCTCGGAGATCTTCTTGGAGGTAAAGTTTGTTTCCTGTGTTTGCAAGGAGGGCTTCGGTAACGGCGTGGATGCCATAGACAATATCATTTGTTTTCATGCCTCTATTATAACACAAAACCCCGTCTTGCAACGGGATTTTTTTATTCTAGAATTAGTAAACCATCTTTAACTGCAAATGGGTCTTTTTCATTGATACGATCGTAAAACATGATACCGTTAATGTGGTCAATTTCATGCTGAACAACGATGGAGTTGTAGCCTTTAAGTTTGATACGGTGTTTTTCCCCATCTTTGTCAAAGTAGTCAACAGTAACGCGGGCATGGCGAACAACATAGCCAGGCACGTTACGGTCAACAGACAAGCAGCCTTCTCCTTCGCCAAGAGCAGCGTCTTGAACAGAGTGAGAGACGATTTTTGGATTGTACATAATAGCTTGTAAGTCGTAGGCTTCTTGTGGAGTTTCGCCTTCTTCGACAATGTTTGGCACCAAAACAGCGATAATACGTTTTGAGATATCTAACTGGGGAGCAGCCAGTCCAACACCACCTCGGAGTCCCATTTTTTCAGCCATGACAGGATCTTGGGAATGTTTGAGGAATTGCATCATCTTTTCGCCAAGGATGATTTCCTGATCAGATAGGGGGAAAGTGACTTCCTCAGCAACCGCGCGTAGAGTAGGATTCCCTTCGCGGATAATATCGTTCATATCAATTAAGTGAGCAGCTTTTGTAATACGTTCTATTGCAGACATTTTCTCTCCTTTCATTACCTCTACATGATATCACAAAATGACAAGGATTGAAAGCATTACGGCATTGAGCTTTTATAGAAAATGCCTACTAGGTTCGATTCAATTGTGAAAGAATTACTTATCTGTGATATAATAAAAAGAAAAGGCTTGCATTAGAAAGTAGGGAGAATAAAGATGCAAAGAAGACAGGATAGAAATAAACGTGGTTCAGCTTTTCGTTTTATGAAGGGTTTGGTAAACTTTTTTAGGAGTTATCGCAAGTGGAGTAATAAAGGATTTGTGGCCATACTCTTGCTAGCAGTTGCTTTATCAATGGGCTTGGTCTTGTTGTTTGAAAGCTTCCAAGGAATCCCTTTAACCAGTCAAAAAAAGGATGCCATTTCTCAAGAAGCAAATAAGACGAACCAAAATGCTAAAGATCAGGAAGAGGAGAAAACTGCTAGAATTATGGCCAACGGGGACCTCCTCTATCACATTCCCATCTATCGTTCTGCTTTAAAAGAAGATGGGACCTATGATTTCCATGAAAATTTTGAATATGTAAAACCATGGCTCAAACAAGCAGACTTGATTTTAGGTGATTTTGAAGGTACTGTGAATAAGGACCACTATTTGGCTGGTTATCCGCTATTTAATGCACCTGGAGAAGTCATGGATGCCATCAAGGATGCCGGTTATCAAGTGCTAGACTTGGCGCATAACCATATCCTAGATTCACAAATAGAAGGTGTGGTCTCAACAGCAGATGCTATTGAAAAGGCAGGAATGATACCGATTGGAGTGTATACGCATGAATCCCGTGATCAAGCTCCACTGGTTATCAAGGAAGTGAACGGTATCAAGGTTGCACTTTTGGCCTATTCTTATGGTTTTAATGGAATTGAGCAAAGTATTTCTCAGGAAGACTATAACCGCTATCTTTCAGACCTAAATGAAGACAAGATGAAGGCTGAAATTGAACGAGCAGAGAAGGAAGCAGATATCACTATTATCATGCCTCAGATGGGTGTGGAGTATCGCTTGGAACCAACTGAAGAACAAAAAGTTCTTTATCACAAGATGATCGATTGGGGAGCTGATATTATCTTTGGAGGGCACCCTCACGTAGTTGAACCATCTGAAACGGTTGAAAAAGATGGAAACAAGAAACTCATTATCTATTCAATGGGGAACTTCATTTCCAATCAACGAATTGAAACCATGCAAGACGAAGAGAATGCTAAGTGGACAGAGCGTGGCGTGCTCATGGATGTGACCATTAAGAAAAAAGCAGGTAAGACGACAATCGAAACTGCCAAAGCGCATCCTTCTTGGGTAAACCGTACACCGAAAGGAACCTATTCTCCAGAAGGTTATCCACTCTTCCTTTACCAAACCTATATCTTAGAAGATTTTATCGAGGGTGGTAGTCATCGTGACCAGTTAGATGAAGCAACTAAGGAACGAATTGATACAGCCTATAAAGAAATGAACGAACATGTAGGATTGAAGTGGGACTAGCTTGAATTCAGAGGAAAGAAAATGACGATTAAAGTAATTGCGACAGATATGGATGGGACCTTGCTGGATGCCAGAGGCCAGCTTGATATTCCACGCTTGGAAAAGATTTTAGATCAGTTGGATCAAAGGGGTATTCGTTTTGTCATCGCGACGGGCAATGAAATTCACCGCATGAGGCAACTACTGGAGCACTTGGTCGATCGAGTGGTTCTGGTTGTTGCCAATGGTGCTCGTATTTTTGAAAACAATGAACTGATTCAGGCCCAGACTTGGGATGATGCTATTGTCGACAAGGCTTTGGCTCATTTCAAGGATCGAGCGTGTCAGGACCAGTTTGTTGTAACGGGGATGAAGGGTGGTTTCGTCAAAGAAGGTACGATTTTTACAGACCTTGAAAGTTTTATGACTCCAGAAATGATTGAAAAATTCTATCAACGGATGCAGTTTGTGGATGAGTTAACCTCTGACCTCTTTGGTGGTGTGCTCAAGATGAGTATGGTTGTTGGTGAGGAACGGTTGAATTCGGTCTTGGAAGAAATCAATGATCTCTTTGATGGCCGTGTTCGGGCTGTATCGAGCGGCTATGGTTGCATTGATATCCTTCAAGCTGGGATTCATAAAGCATGGGGCTTGGAAGAATTACTCAAGCGTTGGGACTTGAACTCCCAACAAATTATGGCTTTTGGTGACAGTGAAAATGATGTAGAAATGCTTGAAATGGCTGGAATTGCCTATGCGATGGAAAATGCTGATGACAAGGCTAAAGCTGTGGCGACTGCTCTAGCCCCAGCCAACAGCCAAGGAGGAGTTTATCAAGTTTTGGAAAACTGGTTAGAAAAAGGAGAATGAAGTGGCAGTACAGTTATTAGAAAATTGGCTCCTAAAGGAACAAGAAAAAATCCAAACTAAGTATCGTCACTTAAATCAGGTTTCTGTTGTAGAGCCCGACATTCTTTTTATTGGGGACTCTATTGTCGAATATTATCCTCTACAGGAATTATTTGGGACCTCAAAGACAATTGTCAATCGAGGCATTCGTGGCTATCAGACAGAACTGTTATTAGATAATCTGGATGCGCATCTGTACGGTGGAGCAGTAGATAAAATTGTCCTTTTGATTGGGACAAATGATATCGGAAAAGATGTGCCTGTGAATGAGGCTCTCAATAATCTCGAAGCTATCATACAATCCATTGCTCGCGATTATCCATTGACTGAGATTAAATTGCTTTCCATTTTGCCAGTCAATGAGGGAGAGGAGTACAAGCAGACAGTCTATATCCGCACGAATGAAAAAATTCAGAAATGGAATCAAGCCTATCAAGAACTTGCTTCTGCCTATATGCAGGTAGAATTTGTGCCAGTTTTTGATAGTTTGACAGATCAGGCAGGTCAACTAAAAAAAGAATATACAACTGATGGACTGCATCTCAGTGTTGCTGGTTATCAGGCTTTGACCAAAGCTTTGAAAAACTATCTTTTGTAGTTAGTTGCTTTACTTTTTGCATTTTGGAGTTAGATAAGGTATAATGGTTTTATTGTCTTTTGGGGTCGTTACGGATTCGACAGGCATTATGAGGCATATTTTGCGACTCGTGTGGCGACGTAAACGCTCAGTTAAATATAACTGCAAAAAATAACACTTCTTACGCTCTAGCTGCCTAAAAACCAGCAGGCGTGACCCGATTTGGATTGCTCGTGTTCAATGACAGGTCTTATTATTAGCGAGATACGATCAAGTCTTGTCTAGTGGCTTGATAAGAGATTGATAGACTCGCAGTTTCTAGGCTTGAGTTATGTGTCGAGAGACTGTTAAACTAATACATAACCTATGGTTGTAGACAAATATGTTGGCAGGTGTTTGGACGTGGGTTCGACTCCCACCGGCTCCATTATTCCTTGGCATTCTTTCGTATTCCTTGGTAAAACGTTGTTAAATCAACGTTTTTTATTTTTGTCTTTGGTATTCCTTGGTATTCTTTTTCAGAAAAAGGATACAACAAAGGAGTCACAAACAGACCCTAAAGCAGACCCTAAAGCAGACCCTCTTTTTTAAAAAGGGATACAAAAAAGGATACAACATTTTTATCGTATCCTAGAAATAATTTTTCTTTTCTACGGAAGACATGGGATTCGAACCCACGCACGCTGTTACACGCCTACCGCGTTTCCAACACGGCCTCTTAAGCCTCTTGAGTAATCTTCCAATACTTACTCAAATAGTCTACCATAAAGGCTCTTATCTTGCAATAAAAATTCTGGAAATAAGAATAAATGACAGAATTTGAAAGAAAATGATAAAAAATGCTTGACTTTGAAAGAAAGTGTGATAGAATGAATAGTGTAAACGATAACAGGAGGTGGTTCGGTGTTAAAAACAGAGCGGAAACAACTGATTTTAGAGGAGTTAAATCAACATAACGTAGTTTCTCTAGAAAAATTAGTTAGTTTGCTAGAAACGTCAGAATCAACGGTTAGAAGAGACTTGGATGAGTTGGAGGCGGAAAACAAGCTTCGTCGTGTGCATGGTGGAGCAGAATTACCCCACTCCTTGCAGGAAGAAGAAACCATTCAAGAAAAATCTGTCAAAAACCTTCAAGAGAAGAAGTTGCTTGCTCAGAAGGCAGCCTCTCTCATCAAGGAACAAGATGTCATCTTTATAGATGCTGGAACAACGACAGCCTTTTTGATTCATGAATTGGTTAATAAGAATGTTACAGTCGTGACCAACTCGATTCACCATGCCGCTCAGTTGGTTGAAAAGCAGATTCCAACTGTCATGGTTGGAGGAAGTGTCAAGATGGCCACAGATGCTAGCATCGGAGGCGTTGCTCTTAACCAGATTAACCAATTGCACTTTGACCGTGCCTTTATCGGGATGAATGGTGTGGACGATGGTTATTATACGACTCCTGATATGGAAGAGGGAGCTGTGAAGCGTGCTATTTTGGAGAATGCCAAACAGACCTATGTCTTGGTGGATTCGTCTAAAATTGGACAAACTTGCTTTGCTAAGGTAGCTCCACTCAAACGAGCTATTGTTATCACAAGTAAAGGGCATGAGCTCTTGTGGGCTATTAAGGAGAAAACGGAGGTAATAGAAGTATGATTTATACAGTCACACTCAATCCATCCATTGACTATATCGTTCGTTTGGACCAAGTCCAAGTCGGTAGTGTCAATCGTATGGACAGTGATGATAAGTTTGCTGGTGGGAAAGGAATCAATGTCAGTCGTGTCTTGAAACGCTTGGATATTCCAAATACAGCGACAGGATTTATCGGTGGTTTTACTGGTAAATTTATCACAGATACTCTGGCAGAAGAAGAAATCGAGACACGTTTTGTCCAAGTAGCAGAAGATACTCGTATCAATGTTAAAATCAAAGCAGACCAAGAAACAGAAATCAACGGAAGGGGTCCAACTGTTGAACCGGCACAGCTAGAAGAATTGAAAGCTATTCTTTCAAGTTTAACAGCAGAAGATACAGTTGTCTTTGCAGGTTCAAGTGCTAAAAATCTAGGCAATGTTATCTATAAGGATTTGATTGCCTTGACGCGTCAGACGGGTGCGCAAGTGGTTTGTGACTTTGAAGGACAGACCTTGATTGATAGTTTGGACTACCAGCCACTTTTGGTCAAACCAAACAATCACGAGCTTGGAGCAATTTTTGGGGTTAAACTCGAAAGTTTAGAGCAAATTGAGAAATATGCTCGTGAGTTACTGGCCAAAGGTGCTCAAAACGTCATTATCTCTATGGCTGGTGACGGTGCTCTTCTTGTCACATCTGAGGGAGCTTACTTTGCTAAACCAATCAAGGGAACAGTCAAAAATTCAGTTGGAGCTGGTGATTCTATGGTTGCTGGATTTACAGGTGAATTTGTCAAATCAAAAGATGCAGTAGAAGCCTTCAAATGGGGAGTGGCTTGTGGAACGGCAACCACCTTCTCAGATGACTTGGCAACGGCAGAATTTATTAAAGAAACATATGAAAAAGTTGAGGTAGAAAAACGATGAAAATTCAAGACCTATTGAGAAAAGATGTTATGTTGCTAGATTTGCAGGCAACTGAAAAAACTGCTGTCATCGAGGAGATGATTAAAAGCTTGACAGACCACGGTTATGTGACAGATTTTGAAATATTTAAAGAAGGAATTTTGGCTCGTGAAGCTTTGACTTCTACTGGTTTGGGTGATGGAATCGCAATGCCTCACAGCAAAAACGCTGCTGTCAAAGAAGCAACGGTTCTCTTTGCTAAGTCGAACAAGGGTGTTGACTACGAAAGTTTGGATGGACAAGCTACTGATCTATTCTTTATGATTGCGGCTCCAGAAGGTGCCAATGATACCCACTTGGCTGCCTTGGCAGAATTGTCTCAATACTTGATGAAAGACGGTTTTGCAGACAAACTTCGTCAAGCAACATCTGCTGACCAAGTTCTCGAACTTTTTGACAAAGCTTCAGAAAAAGCTGAGGAGCCTGTTCAAGCACCTGCCAATGAATCTGGTGACTTTATTGTAGCTGTTACAGCTTGTACAACAGGTATTGCCCACACTTACATGGCCCAAGAAGCTCTTCAAAAAGTGGCTGCTGAAATGGGTGTTGGAATTAAGGTCGAAACCAACGGTGCTAGCGGTGTTGGAAACCAACTAACTGCTGAAGACATCCGCAAGGCTAAAGCTGTTATCATCGCAGCAGACAAGGCAGTTGAAATGGATCGTTTCAATGGCAAACCATTGATCAATCGTCCAGTTGCTGACGGTATCCGTAAGACAGAAGAGTTGATCAACTTGGCTCTTTCAGGAGATGCTGAAGTCTACCGTGCCGCTAATGGTGCAAAAGCTACAACAGCCTCTAACGAAAAACAAAGTCTTGGTGGTGCCTTCTACAAACACTTGATGAGTGGTGTATCTCAAATGTTACCATTCGTTATCGGTGGTGGTATCATGATTGCCCTTGCCTTCTTGATCGACGGTGCTTTGGGTGTTCCAAATGAAAATCTTGGCAATCTTGGTTCCTACCATGAACTAGCTTCTATGTTCATGAAAATTGGTGGTGCAGCCTTTGGCTTGATGCTTCCAGTCTTTGCAGGCTATGTTGCCTACTCTATCGCTGAAAAACCAGGTTTGGTAGCAGGTTTCGTGGCTGGTGCTATTGCCAAAGAAGGTTTTGCCTTTGGTAAAATCCCTTACGCAGCAGGTGGTGAAGCAACGTCAACTCTTGCAGGTGTCTCATCTGGTTTCCTAGGTGCCCTTGTTGGTGGATTTATCGCTGGTGCTTTGGTTCTTGCTATCAAGAAATATGTCAAAGTTCCTCGTTCACTTGAAGGTGCTAAATCAATCCTTCTCTTGCCACTTCTTGGAACAATCTTGACTGGGTTTGTTATGCTAGCTGTTAACATCCCAATGGCAGCAATCAACACTGCCATGAATGACTTCCTAGGTGGTCTTGGAGGAGGTTCAGCTGTCCTTCTTGGTATCGTCCTTGGAGGAATGATGGCTGTTGACATGGGTGGACCAGTCAACAAAGCGGCTTATGTCTTTGGTACAGGTACGCTTGCAGCAACTGTTTCTTCAGGTGGTTCTGTAGCCATGGCAGCAGTTATGGCTGGAGGAATGGTGCCACCACTTGCAATCTTTGTCGCAACGCTTATTTTCAAAGATAAATTTACTAAGGAAGAACGCAACTCTGGTTTGACAAATATTATCATGGGCTTGTCATTTATCACTGAGGGAGCGATTCCATTTGGTGCCGCTGACCCAGCTCGTGCGATTCCAAGCTTTATCCTTGGTTCAGCAGTAGCAGGTGGACTCGTTGGTCTTACTGGTATCAAACTCATGGCGCCACACGGAGGAATCTTCGTTATCGCCCTTACTTCAAATGCTTTCCTTTACCTCGTTGCTGTCTTGGTAGGAGCAATCGTAAGTGGTGTAGTCTATGGTTGCCTACGCAAACCACAAGCATAAAACTTAGATAGAAAATGAAAAGATTGGACCGTTTGGTGCAGTCTTTTTCTCTTTCCGAAATGTCTGTCAAATATGGTATAATAGAAGAATGGTAAACAAGAATACAAGTAAAACAAGACGGAGACCGTCTAAAGCAGAACTCGAAAGAAAAGAAGCGATTCAACGAATGTTGATTTCGTTGGGAATCGCGATTTTATTGATTTTCGCAGCCTTCAAATTAGGGGCTGCAGGTATAACCCTTTACAATTTAATTCGCTTGCTAGTAGGTAGCCTAGCTTATCTGGCAATATTTGGCATCCTGCTCTACCTCTTCTTTTTCAAGTGGATACGAAAACAGGAAGGACTCTTATCTGGATTTTTCACCATATTTGCTGGCTTGCTCTTGATTTTTGAGGCCTACTTAGTTTGGCAATATGGTTTGGACAAGTCGATATTAAAAGGAACCATAGCTCAGGTTGTGACGGATTTGACTGGTTTTCGAACGACCAGTTTTGCTGGTGGGGGCTTGATTGGGGTCGCTCTTTATATGCCAACCGCCTTTCTTTTTTCAAATATCGGTACTTACTTTATTGGAGTTATCTTGATTTTAGTGGGGGCTCTCCTCGTCAGCTCTTGGTCTGTTTATGATGTTGCTGAATTTTTCAGTAGAGGCTTTGCTAAATGGCGGGAAGGGCATGAGCGTCGAAAAGAGGAACGCTTTGTCAAACAAGAAGAAAAAGCTCGCCAAAAGGCTGAGAAAGAGGCTAGATTAGAACAAGAAGAAGCTGAAAAAGCCTTACTCGATATGCCTCCTGTTGATATGGAAACGGGTGAAATTCTGACAGAAGATGTTGTGCTTGACGTTCCTCCTGTTCCAGAAGAAGAGTGGGTGGAACCAGAAATCATCCTGCCTCAACCTGAACTTGAATTCCCTGAACAGGAAGATGGCTCTGACGATGAAGATGTTCAGGTTGATTTTTCAGCAAAAGAAGCCCTTGAATACAAACTTCCAAGCTTACAACTCTTTGCCCCTGATAAACCTAAAGACCAGTCTAAAGAGAAGAAAATCGTTCGTGAAAACATCAAAATCCTAGAAGAAACCTTTGCTAGCTTTGGTATCAAGGTAACGGTTGAACGGGCTGAAATTGGACCATCAGTGACCAAGTATGAAGTCAAGCCGGCAGTTGGTGTAAGGGTCAACCGCATTTCCAATCTAGCAGATGACCTCGCTCTAGCATTGGCGGCCAAGGATGTCCGCATCGAAGCACCTATCCCAGGGAAATCCCTAGTCGGAATCGAAGTGCCTAACTCTGAGATTGCGACTGTGTCTTTCCGAGAACTATGGGAACAATCTCAAACGAAAGCAGAAAATCTCTTGGAAATTCCTTTAGGGAAGGCTGTTAATGGAACCGCAAGAGCTTTTGACCTTTCTAAAATGCCCCACTTGCTAGTTGCAGGTTCAACGGGTTCAGGAAAGTCGGTAGCCGTTAACGGCATTATCGCCAGCATTCTCATGAAGGCGAGACCAGATCAAGTTAAGTTTATGATGGTTGATCCCAAGATGGTTGAGTTATCTGTTTACAATGATATTCCCCACCTCTTGATTCCAGTTGTGACCAATCCACGTAAGGCCAGCAAGGCCCTGCAAAAAGTTGTGGATGAAATGGAAAATCGTTATGAACTCTTTGCCAAGGTGGGAGTTCGGAATATTGCAGGCTTTAATGCAAAGGTAGAAGAGTTCAATTCCCAGTCTGAGTACAAGCAGGTTCCGTTACCGCTCATTGTCGTGATTGTGGATGAGTTGGCTGACCTCATGATGGTTGCCAGCAAGGAAGTAGAAGATGCCATCATTCGTCTTGGGCAGAAGGCGCGTGCTGCAGGGATTCACATGATTCTTGCAACTCAGCGTCCATCCGTTGATGTCATCTCTGGTCTGATCAAGGCCAATGTCCCATCTCGAGTGGCTTTTGCGGTATCATCAGGTACAGATTCCCGTACTATTTTAGATGAAAATGGAGCTGAGAAATTGCTTGGTCGAGGAGACATGCTCTTTAAACCGATTGATGAAAATCATCCAGTTCGTCTCCAAGGATCCTTTATCTCGGATGATGATGTCGAGCGCATCGTAAACTTCATTAAGGCTCAGGCAGATGCGGACTACGATGAGAGTTTTGATCCCGGTGAGGTTTCTGAAAATGAAGGAGAATTTTCAGATGGTGAATCTGGTGGAGATCCGCTTTTTGAAGAAGCCAAGGCTCTAGTCATTGAGACCCAGAAAGCCAGTGCATCTATGATTCAGCGTCGTTTGTCAGTTGGTTTTAACCGTGCGACTCGTCTCATGGAAGAATTGGAGATGGCAGGTGTCATTGGTCCAGCTGAAGGTACCAAACCAAGAAAAGTGTTGCAACAATAAAAAAAATAGCTTCTTTCCAAGTTTGGAGGGAAGCTATTTTACTGGCTATTGATTGCTTTTATTTTCTGAAGTTGGGGTATTGGACTGTTTTTCATTATCAGTGGCAGGTTTACTTGGAGTAGGAGCAGGAGTAGAAGAATCCTGAGTTGCTGTTTTCTGCTCTTCTTTTTTCTCTTCCTTGACACTGGATTTTGACGTTTCTTCTTGCTGTGTTTTTTCTTGATTAGTGTTAGTTTCCTTATTGGGACTGGTGTTTTCCTTAGGGGATTCCTTTTGAATTTCTTTGACAATGGTTGTGGTCTGGCTTGTCGTAGGTTCTTTTTTAGTATTTTTGTTATTATCCAAGGCGTTCATAATCGTGATACTTGCGGTAATCAAGCCAAGGATACTACCGATAGTCGCAACGGTTTTTTGAAAGACCGTAAATCCTTTTTTGATGTGTTCTGTTTTTGGTTTTGAGGTTCTACGATAATTAGACATACATTCTCTCCTTTAATTAAAATTTATTATACCGCATTTCTTTAAAAAAATCTTAAAAAAAGAGGAATTGCCCTTTCTTGTCGCAAGCTCCGTTTCATGATACAATAGAAGAAGTGATTTTAGAAAGCGTGAGAATACATGATTTACTTTGATAATTCAGCGACGACCAAGCCCTATCCTGAAGCCCTTGAAACCTATATGCAGGTGGCGTCAAAAATTTTAGGAAACCCATCTAGTCTCCATCGTTTGGGAGACCAGGCAACACGAATCTTAGATGCTTCTCGTCAGCAAATTGCAGATTTAATCGGTAAGAAAAGTGATGAAATCTTCTTTACCTCTGGAGGAACAGAAGGGGATAACTGGGTCATCAAGGGTGTGGCCTTTGAAAAAGCCCAGTTTGGCAAGCACATCATCGTTTCGAACATTGAACATCCAGCAGTTAAGGAATCAGCCCTCTGGCTGAAAAGTCAAGGTTTTGAAGTGGATTTTGCTCCAGTGGATAACAAAGGATTTGTGGATGTTGAGGCGCTAGCAGATTTGATAAGACCTGATACGACTCTAGTTTCCATCATGGCAGTAAACAATGAAATTGGCTCTATTCAGCCCATTGAGGCTATTTCAGAACTGTTAGCAGACAAGCCAACTATTTCCTTCCACGTGGATGCGGTTCAGGCGCTTGCCAAGATTCCGACTGAAAAGTATCTGACAGAACGAGTGGATTTTGCGACCTTCTCTAGTCACAAGTTCCACGGAGTTCGAGGTGTTGGTTTCGCCTATATTAAGTCTGGCAAGAGGATTACGCCTCTTTTAACAGGTGGTGGTCAGGAGCGTGATTATCGTTCGACAACTGAAAATGTGGCAGGGATTGCAGCGACAGCCAAGGCCCTCCGTTTGTCTATGGAAAAGCTAGATTTCTTTACTAGTAAGACTGGACAGATGAAGGCAGTGATTCGTCAAGCCCTTCTGGACTATCCAGATATTATTGTCTTCTCAGATGAGGAAGACTTCGCACCTCATATCCTGACTTTTGGAATCAAGGGTGTTCGTGGTGAAGTCATCGTTCACGCCTTTGAAGACTATGATATTTTCATCTCAACGACATCTGCTTGTTCTTCAAAAGCTGGTAAGCCCGCAGGAACTTTGATTGCTATGGGAGTGGATAAGGACAAGGCTCAGTCAGCAGTTCGTTTGAGTCTTGATCTAGAAAATGATATGAGTCAGGTCGAGCAGTTTTTGACCAAGCTAAAATTAGTTTACAATCAAACTAGAAAAGTAAGATAGGAGCATTTATGCAGTATTCAGAAATTATGATTCGCTATGGAGAATTGTCAACCAAACACAAAAATCGTATGCGTTTCATCAATAAACTTCGTAATAATATTTCAGACGTTTTGTCTATCTATCCCCAAGTTAAGGTAACCGCAGATCGCGACCGTGCCCACGCTTACCTCAATGGAGCTGATTACACCGCAGTAGCAGAATCCCTCAAACAAGTATTCGGGATTCAAAACTTTTCTCCCGTTTATAAGGTTGAAAAGTCCGTGGATGTTCTTAAGTCTGCTGTCCAAGAGATTATGAAAGAAACTTACAAGGAAGGGATGACCTTTAAAATCACTGGTAAGCGTAGCGACCACACCTTTGAACTTGATAGTCGTGAACTCAATCAAACTCTTGGTAGTGCTGTTTTCAAGGCTATTCCAAACGTGAAAGCTCAGATGAAAAATCCTGACATCAATCTTCAGGTTGAGATTCGTGAGGAAGCGGCTTACATTTCCTATGAAACTTTTCGTGGAGCAGGAGGATTACCTGTGGGAAGTTCTGGTAAAGGTATGCTCATGTTGTCAGGAGGAATTGATTCACCTGTGGCGGGTTATCTAGCTCTTAAACGAGGGGTAGATATTGAGGCGGTTCACTTTGCCAGCCCACCTTACACGAGTCCTGGTGCCCTTAAAAAAGCCCAAGATTTAACTCGAAAATTGACTAAGTTTGGTGGCAATATCCAGTTTATTGAAGTACCTTTCACAGAGATTCAAGAGGAAATTAAGGCTAAAGCGCCAGAAGCCTACCTTATGACCTTGACACGTCGTTTTATGATGCGCATTACCGACCGTATTCGTGAGGTACGAAATGGTTTGGTTATCATCAATGGGGAAAGTCTTGGTCAAGTAGCTAGCCAGACCTTGGAAAGTATGCAGACTATCAACGCTGTAACCAGCACTCCAGTCATTCGTCCTGTGGTTACTATGGATAAGTTGGAAATCATTGACATCGCCCAAGCAATCGATACCTTTGATATTTCTATTCAGCCTTTTGAAGACTGCTGTACGATTTTTGCACCTGACCGTCCTAAGACAAATCCTAAGATTAAAAATGCAGAGCAGTATGAAGCTCGCATGGATGTTGAAGGATTCGTTGAGCGAGCAGTGGCAGGGATTATGATTACTGAGATTACACCTCAAACTGAAAAAGATGAAGTCGATGACTTGATTGACAATCTGCTCTAATCAGAAAATCCAAAAGAATTTAGAAAATTAAATGAAAAAGTTAGTTTTTAATTCCAAAAGTGGAAGCAAAACTAACTTTTTTTATATAATTGTGATATAATAAAATAAAATTTTGAATATAGAGAGTTTTCTGACAATGAATCAATCCTACTTTTATTTAAAAATGAAAGAACACAAACTCAAGGTTCCTTATACAGGTAAGGAACGCCGTGTACGTGTTCTTTTGCCTAAAGATTATGAGAAAGACACGGATCGTTCCTATCCTGTTGTTTACTTTCATGACGGGCAAAATGTTTTTTATAGTAAAGAGTCCTTCATTGGTCATTCATGGAAGATTATCCCAGCTATTAAGCGTAATCCTGATATCAGTCGCATGATTGTCGTTGCCATTGACAATGATGGTATGGGGCGGATGAATGAGTATGCGGCTTGGAAATTCCAAGAATCTCCTATTCCGGGGCAGCAGTTTGGTGGTAAGGGTGTGGAATATGCTGAGTTTGTCATGGAAGTGGTCAAGCCTTTTATCGATGAGACCTACCGTACCAAAGCTGATCGACAGCATACGGCTATGATTGGCTCGTCACTAGGAGGCAATATTACCCAGTTTATCGGTTTGGAATACCAAGACCAAATTGGTTGTCTAGGGGTCTTTTCTTCTGCAAACTGGCTCCACCAAGAAGCTTTTAATCGCTATATTGAACGCAAGAAACTATCGCCTGACCAGCGTATCTTTATCTATGTTGGAACAGAAGAAGCAGATGATACGGACAAGACCCTGATGGCTGGTAATATCAAACAAGCCTATATCGACTCGTCGCTTCGCTATTACCATGATTTGATTGCAGGTGGAGTAGGCTTGGATAATCTTGTCTTGAAAGTTCAGTCTGGTGCCATCCATAGTGAAATCCCTTGGTCGGAAAATTTACCAGACTCTCTCCGTTTTTTTGCAGAAAAATGGTAAGTTAGGAAAGGAGAAAGATAATGCATATTGAAAACCTTAGCCACTGGAGTGGCAATCTTAACCGTGAAATGTACCTTAATCGTTATGGACATGCTGGGATTCCAGTTGTGGTTTTTGCTTCATCAGGTGGCAGTCACAATGAATACTATGATTTTGGCATGATTGATGCCTGTGCTTCCTTTATCGAGGAAGGCCGTGTCCAGTTCTTTACCCTATCCAGTGTGGATAGTGAGAGCTGGTTGGCCACTTGGAAAAATGGGCACGACCAAGCAGAGATGCACCGTGCCTACGAGCGCTATGTGATTGAGGAGGCCATTCCTTTTATCAAGCATAAGACAGGTTGGTTTGATGGTATGATGACGACAGGTTGCTCAATGGGGGCCTACCATGCTGTCAATTTCTTCCTCCAGCATCCAGATGTCTTTACCAAGGTGATTGCTCTTAGTGGTGTTTACGATGCACGTTTCTTTGTCGGCGATTACTACAATGACGATGCCATTTATCAAAACTCGCCAGTAGATTATATCTGGAACCAAAACGACGGCTGGTTTATTGATCGTTACCGTCAGGCAGAGATTGTGCTTTGTACGGGGCTTGGTGCTTGGGAACAAGACGGTTTACCATCTTTCTACAAGCTCAAAGAAGCCTTTGACCAGAAACAAATTCCAGCCTGGTTTGCTGAATGGGGACACGATGTCGCCCACGACTGGGAATGGTGGCGCAAACAAATGCCTTATTTCCTTGGAAATCTCTATTTATAAAAGGAGTTACCTATGAATTACCTTGTTATTTCTCCCTACTATCCACAAAATTTTCAACAGTTTACAATTGAGCTAGCCAATAAAGGCATTACAGTCTTGGGAATTGGCCAAGAACCATACGAGCAATTGGATGAACCTTTACGCAATAGTCTGACCGAGTATTTCCGTGTGGACAATCTTGAGAACATAGACGAAGTCAAACGTGCAGTTGCTTTTCTATTTTATAAGCATGGCCCAATTGACCGCATCGAATCCCACAATGAATATTGGTTAGAGTTGGACGCAGTCCTCAGAGAACAATTCAATGTTTTTGGTGCCAAACCAGAGGATCTCAAAAAGACGAAATTTAAGTCTGAAATGAAGAAACTCTTCAAAAAAGCAGGTGTCCCTGTGGTCCCTGGAGCTGTTATCAAGACAGAAGCAGATGTTGATCAGGCTGTGAATGAAATCGGCCTGCCAATGATTGCTAAACCTGACAATGGAGTGGGAGCGGCCGCAACCTTTAAACTTGAGACAGAAGACGATGTCAATCACTTCAAGCAAGAATGGGACCATTCGACTGTTTATTTCTTTGAGAAATTTGTTACCTCTAGCGAAATTTGCACCTTTGATGGGCTCGTAGACAAGGATGGAAAGATTGTCTTCTCAACAACCTTTGACTACGCCTATACACCGCTTGATCTCATGATTTACAAGATGGACAATTCTTATTACGTTCTCAAGGATATGGATCCCAAATTACGTAAATATGGTGAGGCAATTGTCAAAGAATTTGGTATGAAAGAACGGTTCTTCCATATCGAGTTCTTCCGTGAAGGGGATGATTACATCGCCATTGAGTACAATAACCGCCCTGCAGGTGGTTTCACTATCGATGTTTATAACTTTGCCCATTCCTTGGACCTCTATCGTGGATATGCATCCATTGTCGCAGGAGAAGAGTTCCCAGCGTCAGATTTTGAACCTCAGTATTGTTTAGCTACATCACGTCGCGCAAATGCTCACTATGTTTATTCAGAAGAGGACTTGCTTGCCAAATATAGCCAGCAGTTCAAGGTTAAAAAAATCATGCCAGCAGCTTTTGCGGAACTTCAAGGAGATTACCTTTATATGCTGACAACTCCGAGTCGACAAGAAATGGAGCAAATGATTGCAGATTTCGGACAACGTCAGGTTTAAGAAATTACCGGATTAAGGAAATGGACTCCCTTAATCCTTTTGTTTTTTATTAGAAATAAAACCGCTTTCTTATATATTCTTTTAGAAAACCTGTTGCTAAAAGATATAAAAATTGATAGAATAAGGATTGTCTAAAAAATTTTAAGGAGAATCTATCAAATGGATTTCACATGGGCAATTAAATATGCCACTGAATTTTTGGCCACTGCTATTTTGATCATTCTTGGAAATGGTGCAGTTGCCAACGTTGAACTTAAAGGTACGAAAGGTCACCAAAGTGGCTGGATCGTTATCGCTGTTGGTTATGGTATGGGGGTTATGATTCCAGCCTTGATGTTTGGTAACGTATCTGGAAACCACATCAACCCAGCCTTCACTCTTGGACTTGCGATCAGCGGTCTCTTCCCTTGGGCACAAGTTGCACCTTATATCATTGCACAAGTTTTGGGTGCTATCTTTGGTCAAGCCTTGGTTGTGGCAACACACCGCCCATATTACTTGAAAACTGAAAATCCAAACAATATCTTGGGTACTTTCTCAACCATTTCAAGTTTGGATAATGGTACAAAAGAATCACGCTTTGCAGCAACTATTAATGGTTTTGTAAACGAGTTTGTTGGTTCATTTGTTCTGTTCTTTGCAGCCCTTGGTATGACTAAAAACTTCTTTGGTGCTGAATTAGTATCAAAAGCACAAGCTGCTATCAATGCTCAAGTTGCACAAGCAACTACTCAAGGTCAAACAATTCCTCAAGAACAAGTAACAGCTGCACTTGACCAAGCTAAAGAACAAGTAGCACCATTTATGACATCTGGTCTTGGAATTGCTCACTTGGCACTTGGATTCCTTGTTATGGCCTTGGTAACATCACTTGGTGGACCTACAGGACCTGCCTTGAACCCAGCCCGTGACTTGGGACCACGTCTCCTTCATGCTTTCCTTCCAAAATCAGTTCTTGGTGAGCACAAAGGCGATTCAAAATGGTGGTATTCTTGGGTACCAGTAGTAGCACCTATCGCAGCAGCAATTGCGGCAGTAGCTATCTTCAAATTCCTTTATCTATAAGAAATTGAAACCGAGGAAAGTCTCGGTTTTTTAGATGAAATTTTTACGAAAAATCGGTAAATTTGAGCATAATATCTTGTAAAAAATTCTAAAATCCTTTAAAATAAAAGAGTTGGAGGAATTTATGAATGTAAATCAAATTGTACGGATTATTCCTACTTTAAAAGTTAATAATAGAAAATTAAATGAAACATTTTATATCGAAACCCTTGGTATGAAGGCCTTGTTAGAAGAATCAGCCTTTCTATCACTAGGGGACCAAACAGGCCTCGAAAAGCTGGTTTTAGAAGAAGCTCCCAGCATGCGTACTCGTAAGGTAGAGGGAAGAAAAAAGCTGGCTAAACTGGTTATCAAGGTGGAAAATCCCTTGGAAATCGAAGGACTCTTATCTAAAACAGATTCGATCCATCGATTATATAAAGGTCAAAATGGCTACGCTTTTGAAATTTACTCGCCAGAAGATGATTTGATTTTGATTCATGCGGAAGATGATAGAGCAAACCTAGTAGAAGTAGGAGAAATGCCTGGATTTCAAACAGATTTGGAATCAATTTCTTTAAGCAAATTTGAGATTTCCATGGAATTACATCTCCCAACGGATGTTGAAAGTTTCTTGGAAGTATCTGAAATTGGGGCATCCCTTGATTTTATCCCAGCTCAGGGGCAAGATTTGACTGTGGATAATACGGCTACTTGGGACTTATCTATGCTCAAGTTCTTGGTCAATGAACTAGATATAGAAAGTCTTCGCCAGAAGTTTGATTCTACAGAATATTTTATTCCTAAGTCTGAAAAATTCTTCCTTGGTAAAGATAGAAATAATGTTGAATTGTGGTTTGAAGAAGTATGAAGTGGACCAAGATTATTAAAAAAATAGAAGAACAAATCGAGGCAGGGATTTATCCCGGAGCCTCTTTTGCGTATTTTAAGGACCATCAATGGACGGAGTTCTATTTAGGCCAGAGTTACCCAGAGCATGGCCTGCAGACTGAGGCAGGACTAGTTTATGACCTGGCCAGTGTCAGCAAGGTTGTTGGGGTTGGTACCGTTTTTACTTTTTTGTGGGAAAAAGGGAAATTAGATATTGAAAGACCGGTAACAGATTTTTTAGCTGAGAGTGATTATCCAGACATCACTATTCGCCAGCTCTTAACCCACGCTACGGATCTTGATCCGTTTATTCCCAATCGTGATCTTTTAACAGATTCAGAATTAAAGGAAGCGATGTTTCATCTCAAGAGACGAAGTCAGCCAGCTTTTCTTTATTCGGATGTCCATTTTTTGCTGTTAGGTTTTATCTTGGAAAGAATCTTTAATCAAGACTTGGATTTGATTTTACAGGAACAAGTTTTTAATCCTTGGAGAATGACGGAAACCCAGTTTGGTCCTGTTGAGCGTGCTGTTCCAACAGTCAGAGGTGTCGAGGCAGGTCTGGTACATGATCCCAAGGCTCACCTCCTGGGGAGACATGCTGGTAGTGCTGGTTTGTTTTCGACTGTAAAGGATTTACAAATCTTTTTAGAACACTATTTAGTAGATGATTTTGCAAGAGATTTGAGTCAAAATTTTTCTCCTTTGGATGACAAGGAACGTTCTTTGGCATGGAATTTGGAAGGAGATTGGCTAGACCATACGGGTTATACAGGTACCTTTATCATGTGGAATCGTCAGAAGCAAGAAGGGGTTATTTTTCTATCGAATCGTACCTATGAAAAGGACGAGAGAGCTCAATGGATATTAGACCGCAATCAAGTGATGGACTTGATTCGCAAAGAAGACTAAGGAGAGACATGTCAAACAGTTTAAAAGGGACTCTATTAACAGTTGTGGCTGGTATTGCTTGGGGCTTGTCAGGAACGAGTGGCCAATACCTGATGGCACATGGAATTTCAGCTCTGGTCTTGACCAACTTACGCCTTTTAATCGCTGGTGGAATTCTCATGCTCTTGGCTTATGCTACTGCAAAGGATAAAATGCTGGCCTTTTTAACGGATAAGAAGAGTTTGCTGTCTCTTCTCATTTTTGCTCTAATTGGTCTATTCCTCAATCAATTTGCCTATCTAACTGCTATTCAGGAGACCAATGCAGGTACCGCGACAGTGCTTCAGTATGTTTGTCCTGTTGGAATTTTGATTTATAGCTGTATCAAGGATAAGGTGGCGCCGACACTGGGAGAGATTGTTTCTATCATATTAGCCATCGGAGGAACATTCCTGATTGCAACTCATGGGCAGTTGGACCAGTTATCCATGACACCTGCAGGCCTGTTCTGGGGTCTCTTTTCTGCTCTGACTTACGCACTTTATATCATTTTGCCTATAGCCTTGATTAAGAAGTGGGGGAGTAGCTTGGTCATTGGTGTGGGAATGGTCATAGCTGGTTTGGTTGCCCTTCCTTTTACAGGGATTCTACAGACTGCTATCCCAACTAGTCTTGATTTTCTTCTTGCTTTTGCGGGCATTATCCTTATCGGGACTGTTTTTGCCTATACAGCCTTCTTAAAAGGAACCAGTCTGATTGGACCGGTTAAGTCAAGCTTGTTGGCTTCAATTGAGCCAATCTCTGCGGTTTTCTTTGCCTTCCTAATTATGAATGAACAATTTTATCCCATTGATTTTCTTGGTATGGCAATGATATTATTTGCAGTAACTCTGATTTCTTTGAAAGATTTACTCTTAGAAAAATAAAAAGACTCTTTGTCCGTGACAGAGAGTTTTTGTCTAGTAATCTAATTGTTTTCAAGATAAAATTCAAAACGTTCGCCTACATATTGACTTTTTACGTATTCAAAAGCAGTACCATCTTCTAGGTAAGAAACCTGAGTCAGTCCAAGAATAGCATGTCCTTTTTCAACTTCCAAATAGTGGGCAATTTTTTCTTTAGCGAGGCGAGCATAAATAGTCTGTTGTGATTTGCCGATGCGGTAGCCATGTTTTTGCAAGGTTTGGAAGAAATGACTGGTGATTTCTTCTTTCTTAAAATCCTTAATGAATTTTTCAGGAATAGAAGCAACTTCATAAACCAGAGGGACTTGGTCGGCATAGCGAACACGCTCCATTCGGATAATATTTTCGGTAGGAGAAATTCCTAGTTTAGCAACTTCCTGCTCATTGGGAATGGTTTTTCTGTAAGAAATGAGCTGGCTAGAGGGAATTTTGCCTTGAGATTTGACAATTTCAGTAAAACTGGTTGTCCCTCGCATCTTTTCTTGTACTCGAGTACTGGAAACAAAGGTGCCGCTTCCTACACGGCGCTCTATGACACCTTCTTCGACTAATAGAGATACGGCTTGGCGGAGGGTCATGCGGCTGACCTCAAACTGCTCTGCTAAGTCTCTTTCACTGGGAAGTCTCTCGCCAATGGCCCAACGATGTTCGTCAATATCCTTTTTAATCTGATCATGGATTTTCATATAAGCGGGTAGCATATTTTTCACTTCATTTCTATCTTTTCTCTATTGTACCCCAATAAACTAGAAAAAGTCAATCTTCGCCTTGTTTAGTTGGTAATTCGCCCTTATTTGTGATAGAATATTGGAAAAAGATATTTCTTTTGAGAAAGGAAAAAGATGAGCAACATTTCAACTGATTTGCAAGATGTAGAAAAAATCATCGTATTGGATTATGGTAGCCAATACAACCAGCTGATTTCACGCCGTATCCGTGAGATTGGTGTTTTTTCAGAATTAAAGAGCCATAAAATTTCAGCTGCTGAAGTTCGTGAAATCAATCCTGTAGGAATCATCCTTTCAGGTGGTCCAAACTCTGTATACGAAGATGGTTCATTCGATATTGACCCAGAAATCTTCGAGCTTGGAGTTCCAATTTTGGGAATCTGTTATGGTATGCAATTATTAACCCATAAACTTGGAGGGAAAGTTGTCCCTGCAGCTGATGCTGGAAATCGTGAATACGGTCAATCAACCCTAACACATACACCATCAGCTCTTTTTGAATCAACACCTGATGAACAGACTGTTCTGATGAGCCATGGTGATGCAGTTACTGAGATTCCTGCTGATTTCGTTCGTACTGGAACTTCAGCTGACTGTCCATACGCAGCCATCGAAAACCCAGATAAACACATTTACGGTATCCAATTCCACCCAGAAGTTCGTCATTCTGTATACGGAAATGATATCCTTCGTAACTTTGCCCTTAACATCTGTAAGGCTAAAGGCGACTGGACAATGGATAACTTCATTGACATGCAGATCCAAAAAATCCGTAAAACAGTCGGTGATAAACGTGTCCTTCTTGGTCTATCAGGTGGAGTTGACTCATCTGTCGTTGGTGTTCTTCTCCAAAAGGCAATTGGCGATCAATTGATCTGTATCTTCGTAGACCACGGTCTTCTTCGTAAAGGTGAAGCGGATCAAGTTATGGACATGCTTGGTGGTAAGTTTGGTTTGAATATCGTCAAAGCAGACGCTGCAAAACGTTTCCTTGACAAACTTGCTGGCGTTTCTGACCCTGAACAAAAACGTAAAATCATCGGTAACGAGTTTGTCTATGTATTTGATGACGAAGCAAGCAAGCTCAAAGATGTGAAATTCCTTGCTCAAGGTACCTTATATACTGACGTTATCGAATCAGGTACAGACACAGCTCAAACTATCAAGTCACACCACAACGTGGGTGGTCTTCCAGAAGACATGCAGTTTGAATTGATTGAACCACTCAACACCCTCTATAAAGACGAAGTTCGTGCCCTTGGTACAGAGCTTGGTATGCCAGACCATATCGTATGGCGCCAACCATTCCCAGGACCAGGACTTGCTATCCGTGTCATGGGTGAAATCACTGAAGAGAAACTTGAAACAGTTCGTGAGTCAGACGCTATTCTTCGTGAGGAAATTGCTAAAGCTGGTCTTGACCGCGATATCTGGCAATACTTCACAGTGAACACAGGCGTTCGTTCAGTTGGGGTTATGGGTGACGGTCGTACGTATGACTACACAATTGCAATCCGTGCTATTACCTCTATCGATGGTATGACTGCTGATTTTGCCAAAATTCCTTGGGATGTCCTACAAAAAATCTCAGTACGTATCGTAAACGAAGTGGATCACGTTAACCGTATCGTCTACGATATTACAAGTAAACCACCTGCAACCGTTGAGTGGGAATAGTCATTTAAGGGCTCATTTATGTATTTTCACTAGCCAGTATCTTTGGATACTGGTTTTTACTTTTCTAGACTTTTTGACTACTTGTTAAAATTGGTTTATATTCGATAGTTTAACAATTATTATGCAAATCTTAAAAGATTAGAATTGTCAAAACAATCTGTCTAGGCTTGATTTTATGGCTTATTTACTATAAAATGAGAAGGAAAAACGTCAAACTTTTATATTGCAAATAGGAGAAAACATGACAAAAACATTAAAACGTCCTGAGGTTTTATCACCTGCAGGGACTTTAGAGAAGCTAAAAGTAGCTGTTCAGTATGGGGCAGATGCTGTCTTTATCGGTGGTCAGGCCTATGGTCTTCGTAGCCGTGCAGGTAACTTTACCTTTGAACAAATGGAAGAAGGCGTCCAGTTTGCTGCCAAGTATGGTGCTAAGGTCTATGTAGCTGCCAACATGGTTATGCACGAAGGAAATGAAGAGGGGGCTGGTGAGTGGTTCCGTAAACTGCGTGATATCGGAATCGCGGCAGTTATCGTGTCTGACCCTGCCTTAATCATGATTGCAGCGACAGAAGCGCCAGGTCTTGAAATTCACCTCTCTACCCAAGCAAGTGCCACTAACTATGAAACTCTTGAGTTCTGGAAAGAACTGGGCTTAACACGTGTCGTTTTGGCGCGTGAGGTTTCTATGGAAGAATTAGCTGAAATCCGCAAACGTACAGACGTTGAGATTGAAGCTTTTGTCCACGGAGCCATGTGTATTTCTTACTCTGGTCGTTGTACTCTTTCAAACCATATGAGTATGCGTGATGCTAACCGTGGTGGTTGCTCTCAGTCTTGCCGTTGGAAGTATGATCTTTACGATATGCCATTTGGGAAGGAACGTAAGAGCTTGAAGGGTGAGATTCCAGAAGAATTTTCAATGTCAGCCGTTGACATGTCTATGATTGACCATATCCCAGATATGATTGAAAATGGTGTGGACAGTCTGAAGATTGAAGGACGTATGAAGTCTATTCACTACGTATCAACAGTAACCAACTGCTACAAGGCGGCTGTGGATGCATATCTTGAAAGTCCTGAAAAGTTTGAAGCGATCAAACAAGACTTGGTGGACGAAATGTGGAAGGTTGCTCAACGTGAATTGGCAACAGGTTTCTACTACGGTACACCATCTGAAAATGAGCAATTGTTTGGTGCTCGCCGTAAAATTCCTGAGTACAAGTTTGTCGCTGAAGTGGTTTCTTATGATGATGCGACACAAACAGCAACTATTCGTCAACGTAACGTCATTAACGAAGGCGACCAAGTTGAGTTTTACGGCCCAGGTTTCCGTCATTTTGAAACTTATATTGAAGATTTGCATGATGCTAAAGGAAATAAGATCGATCGCGCTCCAAATCCAATGGAACTATTGACTATTAAGGTGCCTCAACCTGTTCAAGCAGGAGACATGGTTCGTGCATTAAAAGAAGGACTCATTAATCTCTACAAAGAAGATGGAACCAGTGTCACAGTCAGAGCTTAAGAAAGGAAAAGTAAATGACAGAGGCACAGGGTTTCTTAGTAGATAAGCAAACAAGATGTATTCATTATCATAGCAAATTGGATATTATTGCTTTACAATGCTATGACTGTAAAAAGTACTATGCTTGTTATCGGTGTCATGATTCATTAGAAAATCACCCTTTTGAGCCCTATCCCTTATCTTTGACACAGGATAAGCCTATTTTATGTGGTGTTTGTCTAAAACTACTAACATATAAGCAATATAAAGAAAGCTTAAGTTGCCCCTTTTGTTTTTCTCGCTTTAATCCAGGTTGCCAAAATCATAAGGAACGCTATTTTAAATAGCAAATCATCTAGTTTTGAAGTAGTCTAAAACTCAATTCCAAGAGAAAATGAAGTAAATATTCTTATAATAAACTGTATAGTATCAAGTTTTTCAATACTTTATACTATACAGTTTTTTGATTTATAAGCCTTTTTACCCAGCATCTTTTCAGTATTTTTCAGAAATGTCTCGATAATAGTTGGATTTATTACAAGTTTTTTACAAAGTTTTCTATATAATAGGCTCAAAAATAGTGAAATTGTAAATAATTTTCATTAAACGCTTTCAACGTTATAAAAAAGTTGACAAATCCAATTTTTAGGACTAAACTAAGTAAGTAAATTTTAATTAAAAGGAGAATTCGTCATGAATTTAACATTTTTCGGTCTATGTCTTGCCTGTATGGGTGTATCTCTTGGTGAGGGTATGTTGATGAATGGTTTGTTGAAATCAGTAGCTCGCCAACCAGATATTATCGCTGAGTTTCGTAGCTTGATGTTTTTAGGGGTTGCCTTTATTGAAGGAACTTTCTTCGTAACTCTTGTCTTCTCATTTATTATTAAATAACGAAATATAAATTGGAGAAGGGAGAATGTTAGATGGAAGAAAGTATCAATCCAACCATCAATATTGGTCCTGTTACCTTTGATTTAACTTTGACAGCCTTGACTTTGCTGTCTGTGTTTCTGATTTTTGCATTTATCTATTGGGCAAGTCGTAATATGACCTTGAAACCCAAAGGTAAACAAAATGTACTAGAGTATCTCTATGATTTTGTAATTGGATTTACAGAACCTAACCTTGGTTCCCACTACATAAAAGATTACTCACTCTTTTACTTATCTTTATTTCTTTTTATGGTCATCGCCAATAATCTTGGTTTGATGGCTAAACTTCAAACAACAGATGGGACAAATCTTTGGACATCGCCAACTGCAAATCTTTCATTTGACCTTGTCTTGTCTTTCTGTATTATTGTGATGGCGCACATTGAGGGGATTCGTCGTCGTGGGATTAAACAATACCTAAAAGGTTTTGTAACTCCTGCATTTATGACACCGATGAATCTACTTGAAGAGGTCACGAATTTCCTTTCTCTTGCTTTGCGGATTTTTGGGAATATCTTTGCAGGTGAAGTAATGACAAGCTTGCTTCTTTTACTTTCACATCAGGCTATTTTTTGGTATCCAATCGCATTTGGGACAAACTTAGTTTGGACTGCATTTTCCGTGTTCATTTCTTGTGTACAGGCCTATGTCTTTACACTATTATCCTCTATGTACCTAGGAAATAAAATTAATGATGAAGAGTAGAAAGGAGTAACTGATGCACGTAACAGTAGGTGAATTAATTGGTAATTTTATTTTAATCGCTGGCTCTTTTATCCTTTTGCTAGTCTTGATTAAAAAATTTGCATGGTCTAATATTACCGGCATTTTCGAAGAAAGAGCTGAAAAAATTGCTTCAGATATTGACAGAGCTGAAGAAGCCCGTCAAAAAGCAGAAGTATTGGCTCAAAAACGCGAAGATGAATTGGCTGGTAGCCGTAAAGAAGCTAAGACAATCATTGAGAATGCGAAAGAAACAGCTGAGAAAAGTAAGGCTAGTATTTTAGCAGATGCTAAACTAGAAGCAGGACGCTTAAAAGAAAAAGCAAACCAAGAAATTGCTCAAAACAAAGCTGAAGCTTTACAAAGCGTTAAGGGTGAGGTAGCAGATTTGACAATCAGCTTGGCTGGTAAAATCATCTCACAAAACCTTGACGGTCATGCCCATAAAGAACTCATTGATCAGTATATCGATCAGCTAGGAGAAGCTTAATGGACAAGAAAACAGTAAAGGTAATTGAAAAATACAGCATGCCTTTTGTCCAATTGGTACTTGAAAAAGGAGAAGAAGACCGTATTTTTTCAGACTTGACTCAAATCAAGCAAGTTGCTGAAGAAACAGGTTTACCTTCTTTTTTAAAAAAAGTGGCAGTAGACGAGTCTGACAAGGAAAAAACGATTACTTTCTTCCAAGACTCAGTGTCACCTTTATTGCAAAACTTGATCCAGGTTCTGGCATACAATCACAGAGCAAATCTTTTTTATGATGTGCTTGTAGATTGCTTGAACCGACTTGAAAAAGAAACAAATCGATTTGAAGTGACGATTACGTCTGCTCATCCTCTAACTGATGAACAAAAGAGTCGCTTGCTCCCTTTGATTGAGAAAAAAATGTCTCTGAAAGTGCGGAGTGTAAAAGAAGAAATCGATGAAAGTCTCATTGGTGGTTTTGTCATTTTTGCCAATCACAAGACAATTGATGTGAGTATTAAACAACAACTTAAAGTTGTTAAAGAAAATTTGAAATAGAAAGTGGTGTTCTTTTGGCAATTAACGCACAAGAAATCAGCGCTTTAATTAAGCAACAAATTGAAAATTTCAAACCCAATTTTGATGTGACTGAAACAGGTGTTGTAACCTATATCGGGGACGGTATCGCGCGTGCTCACGGCCTTGAAAATGCCATGAGTGGAGAGTTGTTGATTTTTGAAAACGGCTCTTATGGTATGGCTCAAAACTTGGAGTCAACAGACGTCGGTATTATCATCCTTGGTGACTTTACAGATATCCGTGAAGGCGATACAATCCGCCGTACAGGTAAAATCATGGAAGTCCCAGTAGGTGAAAGTCTCATTGGTCGTGTTGTGGATCCACTCGGTCGTCCAGTTGACGGTCTTGGAGAAATCCATACAGATAAAACTCGTCCAGTAGAAGCGCCAGCTCCTGGTGTTATGCAACGTAAGTCTGTATCAGAACCATTGCAAACTGGTTTGAAAGCTATTGACGCCCTTGTACCGATTGGCCGTGGTCAACGTGAGTTGATTATCGGTGACCGTCAGACAGGGAAAACAACCATTGCGATTGACACAATCTTGAACCAAAAAGGTCAAGATATGATCTGTATCTACGTAGCGATTGGACAAAAAGAATCAACAGTTCGTACGCAAGTAGAAACACTTCGTCAGTACGGTGCCTTGGATTACACAATCGTTGTGACAGCCTCTGCTTCACAACCATCTCCATTGCTTTTCCTAGCTCCTTATGCTGGGGTTGCCATGGCGGAAGAATTTATGTACCAAGGGAAGCATGTTTTGATCGTTTATGATGATTTATCAAAACAAGCGGTAGCTTATCGTGAACTGTCTCTCTTACTTCGTCGTCCTCCAGGTCGTGAAGCCTTCCCAGGGGATGTTTTCTACCTTCATAGCCGTTTGCTTGAGCGCTCAGCTAAGGTTTCTGATGAACTTGGTGGTGGATCAATTACAGCCCTACCATTTATCGAGACACAAGCAGGAGATATCTCTGCCTATATCGCAACCAACGTGATTTCTATCACTGATGGACAAATTTTCCTTGGTGATGGTCTTTTCAATGCGGGTATTCGTCCAGCCATTGATGCGGGTTCATCTGTATCTCGTGTAGGTGGTTCTGCACAAATCAAAGCCATGAAGAAGGTTGCGGGTACTCTTCGTATCGACCTTGCTTCATATCGTGAGTTGGAAGCCTTCACTAAGTTTGGTTCTGACTTGGATGCGGCAACACAAGCTAAGTTGAATCGTGGACGTCGTACCGTTGAGGTCTTGAAACAACCTGTTCACAAACCATTACCTGTTGAGAAACAAGTAACCATTCTCTATGCTTTGACACATGGTTTCTTGGATACTGTTCCAGTAGATGACATTGTTCGTTTCGAGGAAGAGTTCCATGCCTTCTTTGACGCTCAACATCCAGAGATTTTGGAAACCATTCGTGATACAAAAGACTTGCCAGAAGAAGCAGTCTTGGATGCTGCGATTACAGAGTTTCTCAATCAAACCAGCTTCCAATAAGAATAGAGGTGTCAGATGGCAGTATCTCTAAATGATATTAAAACAAAAATCGCCTCAACAAAAAATACGAGTCAAATCACTAATGCCATGCAAATGGTCTCAGCTGCTAAGCTTGGTCGCTCTGAAGAAGCTGCTCGCAACTTCCAAGTTTACGCTCAGAAAGTGCGTAAACTTTTGACAGATATCCTTCATGGTAATGGAGCTGGTGGTTCAACCAATCCGATGTTGATTAGCCGTCCCGTGAAGAAGACAGGCTATATCGTCATTACTTCAGACCGCGGTTTGGTTGGAGGTTATAATTCTTCTATTTTGAAAGCTGTTATGGAGTTGAAAGAAGAATACCACCCAGATGGTACAGGTTTTGAAATGATCTGTATTGGTGGAATGGGAGCTGATTTCTTTAAAGCTCGTGGTATTCAACCACTTTATGAACTACGTGGCTTGGCAGACCAACCTAGCTTTGATGAAGTTCGTAAGATTATTTCAAAAACTGTTGAAATGTACCAAAATGAACTTTTTGATGAACTCTATGTCTGCTACAACCACCATGTCAATACGCTAACCAGTCAAATGCGTGTGGAACAAATGCTTCCGATTGTTGACTTGGATCCAAATGAAGCGGATGAAGAGTACAGCTTGACTTTTGAATTGGAAACCAGTCGAGAAGAAATTTTGGAGCAGTTATTGCCTCAGTTTGCAGAAAGTATGATTTACGGTGCTATTATCGATGCCAAGACAGCTGAAAATGCTGCTGGTATGACAGCCATGCAAACAGCGACTGATAATGCTAAGAAAGTCATCAATGATTTGACAATTCAGTATAACCGTGCCAGACAGGCGGCGATTACACAAGAAATTACAGAAATCGTAGCAGGAGCTAGTGCCTTAGAATAGGCTTTAGTTCAGCTCGGATGAAAATGAACTTAGGACCTAGTAGAACTAGGAACCGATAGTATCTTATATAGAATAGGAGAAGGAGATGAGTTCAGGTAAAATTGCTCAGGTTATTGGACCCGTTGTAGACGTTTTGTTTGCAGCAGGGGAAAAACTTCCTGAGATTAACAATGCACTTGTCGTCTACAAAAATGACGAAAGAAAAACAAAAATCGTCCTTGAAGTAGCCTTGGAGTTGGGAGATGGTATGGTTCGTACTATCGCCATGGAATCAACAGATGGTTTGACTCGTGGAATGGAAGTATTGGACACAGGTCGTCCAATCTCTGTACCAGTAGGTAAAGAAACTTTGGGACGTGTCTTCAACGTTTTGGGAGATACCATTGACTTGGAAGCTCCTTTTACAGAAGATGCAGAGCGTCAGCCAATTCATAAAAAAGCTCCAACTTTTGATGAGTTGTCTACCTCTTCTGAAATCCTTGAAACAGGGATTAAGGTTATCGACCTTCTTGCCCCTTACCTTAAAGGTGGGAAGGTTGGACTTTTCGGTGGTGCCGGAGTTGGTAAAACTGTCTTGATCCAAGAATTGATTCACAACATTGCCCAAGAACACGGTGGTATCTCAGTATTTACTGGTGTTGGGGAACGTACTCGTGAGGGGAATGACCTTTACTGGGAAATGAAAGAATCAGGTGTTATCGAGAAAACAGCCATGGTATTTGGTCAGATGAATGAGCCACCAGGAGCACGTATGCGTGTTGCCCTTACTGGTTTGACAATCGCTGAATACTTCCGTGATGTAGAAGGCCAAGACGTGCTTCTCTTTATCGATAATATCTTCCGTTTCACTCAGGCTGGTTCAGAAGTATCTGCCCTTTTGGGTCGTATGCCATCAGCCGTTGGTTACCAACCAACACTTGCTACGGAAATGGGTCAATTGCAAGAACGTATCACATCAACCAAGAAAGGTTCTGTAACCTCTATCCAGGCTATCTATGTGCCAGCGGATGACTATACTGACCCAGCGCCAGCAACAGCCTTCGCTCACTTGGATTCAACAACAAACTTAGAACGTAAGTTGGTACAATTGGGTATCTACCCAGCCGTTGATCCACTTGCTTCAAGCTCACGTGCCTTGGCACCTGAAATCGTTGGAGAAGAGCACTATGCAGTTGCTGCTGAAGTAAAACGTGTCCTTCAACGTTACCATGAATTGCAAGATATCATTGCTATCCTTGGTATGGATGAGCTTTCTGATGAAGAAAAGACCTTGGTTGCTCGTGCCCGTCGTATCCAGTTCTTCTTGTCACAAAACTTCAACGTTGCGGAACAATTTACTGGTCAGCCAGGTTCTTATGTTCCAGTTGCTGAAACTGTTCGTGGCTTTAAGGAAATCCTTGATGGTAAACATGACCAGTTACCAGAAGATGCCTTCCGTGGTGTAGGTTCTATCGAAGATGTGATTGCAAAAGCTGAAAAAATGGGATTTTAAGAGGTGATCTATGGCTCAGTTAACTGTCCAGATCGTGACACCAGATGGTCTCGTCTATGATCACCATGCCAGCTATGTATCAGTTCGAACTCTGGATGGTGAGATGGGGATCTTGCCACGACATGAAAATATGATTGCGGTTTTAGCAGTTGATGAAGTAAAGGTAAAACGTATTGATGATGAAGATCACGTGAACTGGATTGCAGTAAACGGAGGCGTTATTGAAATTGCCAATAATACCATCACAATCGTTGCTGATTCTGCAGAACGTGCTCGTGATATCGATGTTAGCCGTGCAGAACGTGCTAAGCTTCGTGCGGAGCGCGAAATCGAAGAAGCCCACGAAAAACACTTGATTGACCAAGAGCGTCGTGCTAAGATTGCTTTGCAACGTGCTATTAATCGTATCAATGTCGGAAAAAGACTATAAGAAAAAATGAACTTGAGTTACCAAGTTCATTTTTTATGTTTTCTTAAGGAGCAAAACTGATGCAGACTGCTTCTGGTACATGGAAGTCGTTAGAAAGTTCGGCTAGACGACCAGTTTCAAGATTGCGTTTAAAGACGGTTGCATTGTCAGAGTCTTGATGAACAGCAATGACAAATTCTTGGTCTGGTGTCAAATCAAAATCACGTGGCGTCTGACCATGTGTCGGAACGATTTCTAATAACTCTAGACTACCGTCCGCAAGAATTGTATAAACTGCGATAGAATCATGACCACGGTTAGAAGCGTAGAGGTATTTACCGTTTTTAGAGAGACGAATAGCAGCAGTTCCATTAAAACCTTCGTAACCTTCTGGTAACGTTGAAATGACTTGCATGCGTTCAAATTCGCCAACACCATCGTAGATTAAAACTTCTATAGTGCTATTGAGTTCACAAATCAGATAAGCGATTTTATAGTGGTTATGGAAAATGATATGACGTGAGCCTGCTCCTGGCTGGCTGTGATAGGTATAGAGTTTAGATAATTTCCCATTTTGGTCTACATCGTAGGTAATCACTTGATCTGTCCCCAAATCGCAAGTGACTAAATAACAATCTGGTGTCAAATCTGTAAAGTGAACGTGGGGAGAAGCTTGGTTTTCATGTGGACCTTTTCCAATATGCTGGTCTGTATCACTCAAAAGAAGACTGCCGTCATCTAAACGTTGATACACCAAAACTTGTCCCTTGTGGTAGTTTGCTGCGTACACCAAATCACGCTTTTCATCAACGGCAACATAACAGTGGGGGGCTCCTTCTTCAACAACATGATTTAATAAGGTTCCATCAGTTTGATAGGCTGCAATCCCCCCCTTATCGTCTTGGCTACCAACAGTGTATAAATGTTGGTGCTGGTCAAAGGCAAGGTAGGTTGGACTTGGCTCAGCTGCAAAAAGTTCTAGATTTGAAAGCTGACCAGTTTCTGTATCAAAGTCTGCCTTGTAAATCCCTTGGGAAGTACGACGTGTATAAGTTCCAAAATAAACAGTTTCTTTCATAACTTTACCTCTATAATAAAGATAAGACTATTATATCACAAAAATTGTAGCTGGAGGAACTCTATAACATATAGATAGATATAATAAAATATCAAATTTAATTTGATTTTGTATTGATTTCCTTTTGAAAAGTGCTATAATAAATCTATCAAATTATCAAAGGAGTTTTTTATGAAAAAACGTGTTTTCTTAGCAGCTGGAGTTGCTGTACTCTCAGCAGCTGTTCTAGCAGCTTGTTCATCTGGCAATGGGAATAAAGAAGCAACTAAACCAGTTACTTATACCTATGTATTTTCATCAGATCCTGCGACTCTGGATTATACAGTTTCGGGGAAAAATTCTACAAAACAGATTACTGGTAATGTCATTGATGGACTACTAGAAAATGATCAATACGGGAATCTAGTACCATCAGTTGCAGAAGATTGGACTGTTTCCAAAGATGGTTTGACCTATACTTATAAAATTCGTAAGGGTATCAAGTGGTATACCAATGAAGGCGAAGAATATGGAGAAGTTAAGGCTCAGGATTTTGTGACTGGTCTAAAACACGCAGCTGACAAGAAATCAGAAGCACTTTATCTTGTACAGGATTCTATTAAAGGATTAGATGACTATGTAAATGGGAAAACAACGGATTTTTCTACTGTTGGTGTAAAAGCAACAGATGATTATACTGTAGTCTATACTTTAAACAATCCAGAATCTTTCTGGAATTCGAAGACAACAATGGGTGTTCTTGCTCCTGTTAGCGAAGACTTTTTAGCTTCTAAAGGAGATGACTTTGGTAAGGCGACTGATGTAACAAGCATTCTATACAATGGGGCTTATCTTCTAAAAGGTCTTACATCTAAATCTTCTATTGAAATGACTAAAAACCAAAACTATTGGGATAAACAAAATGTCTTTATTGATGATATCAAGTTGTCTTACTTTGATGGTCAGGATGCAGACTCTCTTGGACGTGGTTTTGATGAAGGAAATTATCCTGCAGCACCTCTCTTTAAAAACTCTGCTAACTATGAACGGCTAAAAGAAAAATACAAAGATAACATTATTTATAGTCAACAACAAGGAAATACTTTCTATATTTCGACGAATATTGACCGTGTTGCCTACAATCACACCGCTAAAACAAGTGATGCAGAAAAATCATCTACTAAGAAGGCTTTGCTGAACAAAGATTTCCGTCAATCCTTGGCTTTTGCTACAGATCGTAAAGCAGGAATCTCTCAAGTATTTGGGGACGAAGTAGCACCGCGTAAATTACGTACAAGTTTAACTCCTCCAACATTTGTACAAGTAGGAGATCAAACATTTGGTCAAGTTACTAAGACAGAATTGGATAAATTGGATAATGTCTGGAAAGATGTTAGTCTTGATGATGCCCAGGATTCACTTCATAATGCAGATAAGGCTAAAGCTAAATTGGAAGCTGCCAAGAAAACTCTTCAAGCTGATGGAGTACAGTTCCCTATTCATTTAGACATTCCAGTATCTTCTACTCGTCCAGATTTTGTGCGTCAAGCTCAATCTTATAAACAATCCATCGAGGAAGCTATTGGATCAGATAATGTTGTAGTTGATATTCAACAAGTTTCTGACGATGAATTGTCAAGTATGACAATTCTAGCAACTTCTAATACTAATACTGACTGGGATATTAATGTAAATAGTGGATGGGGACCTGATTACGCAGATCCTTCAACTTATCTAGATATATTTGATCCAACATCTGGACCAAATCTTCTTAGTTCCTTAGGTGTAACACCAGGTAAAGACAGTTCAGTAATCAAAGCTGTTGGCTTAGATAAGTTTAAAGAGTTAATTACTGATGCTAATAGTGAGAAAACAAATCTTGAAAAACGATATGCTAAATATGCAAAAGCTCAAGCTTGGTTAACAGACAGTGCCTTGGTGATTCCTGTACAATCAAACGGTGCCCAAATGCTTCTTACTAAGAAAGTTCTTGGAACAGGTGCCTATGGTTGGGTTGGTGATAAGACCGGTGAACTTAGCTATAAATATCTTAAACTCCAAGATAAGATTGTTACTACTAAAGAAATGGATGAGTTCCGCAAGAAATTTGCTGATGAAAAAGCCAAATCAAACGCTGATTATCAGAAGAACTTAGACCGTCATATTCAAGAATAATTGAATCTCCTCTTTTGAGGGGATTTTTTTATGTCGCTGTCTTCATGTAAGCACTTTAAAAAAGAGTTATTTTGATTTAAAAATGGTATAATGAGAGAACAATAGAAAGGAAGTATTTATGGAGCACAAAGAGAAACATTTTAGCCTATCTTGGTTTTTCAAGTGGTTTTTAGACAACAAGGCAATTACGGTATTTTTGGTAACTTTATTATTGGGACTGAATCTTTTTATTTTAAGTAAGATTAGTTTTCTATTTTCACCTGTTTTAGATTTTTTGGCTGTCGTGATGTTGCCAGTGATCTTATCTGGTCTGCTATATTATTTATTGAATCCTATTGTTGATTGGATGGAGAAGCATAAGATTAATCGTGTTATAGCTATCAGTATTGTCTTTGTCATCATTGCCCTCTTTATCATTTGGGGATTGGCAGTAGCTATTCCAAATCTGCAGCGTCAGGTCTTAACATTTGCAAGAAATGTACCAATCTATCTCGAAGATGCAGACAGAGTTATTAATGATTTGGTCACCAAGCGTTTGCCAGATGATTTTAGACCTCAGTTAGAGCAAGTTTTGACAAACTTCTCAAGTCAGGCTACAGTTTGGGCGAGCAAGGTTTCTTCTCAGGCAGTCAACTGGGTGAGTGCCTTTATTAGCGGGGCCTCTCAAGTGATTGTTGCCTTGATTATCGTTCCTTTCATGCTCTTTTATCTCTTGCGTGATGGAAAAGGCTTGCGTGACTATTTGACCCAATTCATGCCAACGAAATTGAAAGAACCTGTTGGACAAGTTTTATCAGATGTGAATCAGCAGTTGTCCAACTATGTTCGAGGACAAGTAACAGTGGCTATTATTGTAGCAGTAATGTTTATGATTTTCTTCAAGATTATTGGTCTACGTTATGCGGTTACGCTGGGTGTTACTGCTGGTATTTTAAATCTGGTTCCTTATCTGGGTAGTTTTCTAGCCATGCTTCCTGCCCTAGTATTGGGCTTGATTGCTGGGCCAGTCATGCTTTTGAAAGTGGTGATTGTCTTTATCGTAGAACAAACTATTGAAGGCCGTTTTGTCTCTCCATTGATTTTGGGAAGTCAATTAAACATCCATCCTATTAATGTTCTTTTTGTCTTGTTAACTTCAGGATCCATGTTTGGTATCTGGGGAGTCTTGCTCGGTATTCCAGTTTATGCCTCTGCTAAAGTTGTCATTTCAGCTATTTTTGAATGGTATAAGGTAGTTAGTGGCCTATATGAACTAGAAGGAGAGGAAGTAAAGAGTGAACAATAGTCAACAGATGTTACAGGCTTTGGAAGAGCAAGATTTAACAAAGGCAGAGCACTATTTCGTCAAAGCTTTAGAAAGTGATCCAAGTGACCTTCTGTATGAGTTAGCTACCTATCTAGAAGGGATTGGTTTTTATCCTCAGGCCAAGGAAATTTACCTGAAAATCGTAGAGGACTTTCCAGAGGTTCATCTTAATCTAGCTGCTATTGCTAGCGAGGATGGTCAAATTGAGGAAGCCTTTGCCTATCTTGAGGAAATCCAAACTGACAGTGACTGGTATGTGTCGGCTTTGGCTCTGAAAGCGGATCTTTATCAGATGGAAGGTTTGACAGATGTGGCGCGTGAGAAACTTCTGGAGGCTTTGACCTACTCAGAGGATCCTCTCTTAATATTGGGCTTGGCAGAGTTGGATAGTGAGTTGGAAAATTACCAAGAGGCTATTCAAGGCTACGCCCAGTTAGATAATCGCTCGATTTATGAGCAAACGGGCATTTCTACCTATCAACGGATTGGATTTGCCTATGCCCAGTTAGGGAAATTTGAAACGGCCACAGAGTTTTTAGAAAAAGCCCTGGAGTTAGAATACGATGACCTAACAGCTTTTGAGTTAGCCAGTCTTTACTTTGATAGAGAAGAGTACCAAAAAGCTGTCCTCTATTTTAAGCAGCTTGATACCATTTCTCCTGACTTTGAAGGCTATGAGTATGGGTATAGTCAGGCCTTACATAAGGAACACCAAGTTCAAGAAGCTCTGCGTATCGCTAAGCAAGGCTTGGAGAAAAATCCCTTTGAAACTCGTCTCTTGCTAGCTGCTTCACAATTCTCTTATGAACTGCATGATGCTAGTGGTGCAGAAAACTACCTCCTTACTGCAAAAGCAGACGCTGAGGATACGGAAGAAATCTTACTCCGTTTAGCTACTATTTATCTGGAACAGGAGCGTTATGAGGATATTTTAGACTTACAAAGTGATGAGCCAGAAAATCTTTTGACCAAGTGGATGATTGCTCGTTCTTATCAAGAAATGGACGATTTGGATACTGCTTATGAGCATTATCAAGAGTTGGCAGGAGATTTAAAGGATAATCCAGAATTTCTGGAACACTATATCTATCTCTTGCGTGAATTGGGCTACTTTGAGGAAGCAAAAGTCAATGCGCAAGTTTACTTAAAACTAGTTCCAGATGATGTACAAATGCAAGAATTGTATGAGAGATTGTAAGAATTCATACATTACAGAAAACCGCAAGTTATTACTAGATAACAATTGCGGTTTTTTACTGTTTTTTCAAATAAATATGGCTAAAGTTTTATTGCAATGTGACGAGAATTTTTATGTAAATCAGGTTAAGATTGTTTCATTAGAAGGGTAGGGTTTTGTTTTTATTTCAAAACTCTTATCTTAAAATTTCAAAATAGATTACACATAGTGGGCTACGGCTTGTGTTTTTTGTTTGACAAAATTAAAAAAATGTGTAAGAATAAGAAGAATTGAAAATAGGAAAACTCACCTCCTTTCGATTCGTCAAGCCTTATCGTTAGGCAATGAGGGGGCGGAGAGACGCGCTCGTCAACAGAAGTATCTCATTGGAAATGTTGCTCACTTTTTAGTGAGCTTTTTATATAAGGAATAGGAATGGAAAGTAAGAAGCTATACTCTTCGAAAATCAAATTCAAACCACGTCAGCGTCGCCTTACCGTACTCAAGTACAGCTTGCGGCTAGCTTCCTAGTTTGCCTTTTGATTTTCATTGAGTATTAAAATTAGGTCAAATTGATTTAAAAATGTGCAAGGATTATGACCTTATTCAAGCCATGGATTATGATTTTAAGACAAAGGAAGTAATGAATAAAGGAAGGGGATTTGCGGTAACTGTTGTCAAAATACAGGGATTGACTTTCTTGATTCCATTTAGAAGTTATATTCCTAAAAAGTATCAGTTGAAGTATAAGCTTAGAAATTCGGCAAAAGAAGGATATGTTGAAGGATTAGATATTGGTAAAACCTTGATTTTAGAAGACAAAAGCTACTTACTAAATACAACTTTCCGCCTTCGGAAAATCGAAGATTATTATAAAGTAATGGATAACGATAAAGCTATAATTAATAAGTTAGTGAAAGCTATTATAGATTATAACCGCGCTTTAGAAATAAATGATAGAAACAAACTTGAAGATCCTAAACGCTTTAAATTCTCAACATTCCAGAATTATTCTACTAGATTAAAAGTAATTACAGAAAAAGACTATTTAGAATAGATAATGTTTCCGTAGGCTACGGCTTGTGTTTTTTTGTTTGACTAAAAATGTGGATTTAAAATCCAGGAAACGTAAATAGGTTAGACAGATTTCAAATCCGTAAAATCATCTTCTTAAAGGAGTAGTCGTTTTTTCAAAAATAAATACAGTGAAATGACTTACTGATCCTTTTGGAAACTATTAGAATCAAATTGCAAGGTTCTCAACTATAGGGGTAAAGATGATTATAAAAATGAATACAAATATGAATATGATTAAAAAAACGATAGTAATTAATGGAAATGATTTTAAGGAAAAAATAAGTAAAAACTCAATTATCAATAAGCAACAGAAAGCATTTGTAAACACCAATCTCTTATGTTATAATAGGAACAATTATTTTAAGGAGGTGTCAGTATGTCTTATTTGTTTGAGATATTACCGAGTTTATTGAGCGGTGCAAGCATGACTTTACAGGTTTTTGCACTGGTCTTGATTTTTTCTATTCCCTTGGGCGTTTTGATTGCCTTTGCCTTGCAAGTCCACTGGAAGCCCCTCCATCATCTGATTAATATTTATATCTGGATCATGCGGGGTACCCCCTTGCTCTTGCAATTGATCTTTATCTATTATGTGCTCCCAAGTATTGGGATTCGTTTGGATCGCCTTCCTGCGGCCATTATTGCCTTTGTTCTCAATTATGCGGCTTACTTTGCTGAAATCTTCCGTGGCGGGATTGATACCATTCCTAAAGGCCAATATGAGGCTGCAAAGGTCTTGAAGTTCAGTCCTTTTGCCACAGTACGCTATATTATCTTGCCCCAAGTGACCAAGATTGTTCTTCCAAGTGTATTTAATGAGGTTATGAGTTTAGTCAAGGATACTTCCTTGGTCTATGCTCTAGGAATTTCAGACCTTATCTTGGCTAGTCGCACAGCTGCCAATCGTGATGCTAGCCTGGTTCCGATGTTCTTAGCAGGAGCTATTTACTTGATTTTAATTGGTATTGTGACCGTTCTTGCCAAAAAAGTTGAGAAGAAGTACAGTTATTATAGATAGGAGGCTGCCATGTTAGAATTACGAAATATCAATAAGGGCTTTGGTGGAAAGCAAATTTTATCTAATTTCAGTCTAAGCATTCCTGAAAAACAAATCCTGGCTATCGTAGGACCTTCTGGTGGAGGTAAGACAACCCTCTTACGTATGCTTGCGGGTCTGGAAACCATTGATTCAGGACAAATCTTTTATAATGAAGAACCTTTAGAACTGGATGAATTGGAGAAGCGGAATCTACTGGGATTTGTATTCCAAGATTTTCAACTTTTCCCTCATTTATCAGTTCTAGATAATTTGACTTTATCACCTGTGAAAACTATGGGGATCAAGCAGGATGAGGCTGAACAGAAGGCGCGTGGACTTTTGGAGCAATTGGGATTAGCAGGACATGCAGATGCCTATCCATTCTCACTATCAGGTGGGCAAAAGCAACGGGTGGCCTTGGCGCGTGCTATGATGATTGACCCAGAAATCATTGGTTACGATGAGCCGACTTCTGCCCTGGATCCGGAATTACGCTTGGAAGTTGAAAAGTTAATCTTGCAAAATAGGGAACTTGGCATGACGCAGATTGTCGTTACCCACGACTTACAATTCGCTGAAAATATCGCAGATCAGATTCTCAAGGTTGAGCCCAAGTAGGAGGTGCCAATGACTAATAAGAAAATTGCTTTGGTATTGGTTTCGCTCCTGACTCTCTTTTTAACAGCTTGTACTCAGAAGGCTAGCGATCCAAAGCAGGATAACTGGGATAAGTATCAAGAGCAGGGGAGTATAACCATCGGTTTTGATAATACCTTCGTACCTATGGGATTTGAAGAAAAGAATGGACAGTATACAGGCTTTGATATTGACTTAGCACAAGCTGTCTCTGAAAAATTAGCTTTTAAGGTTCAATTTCAGCCAATCGACTGGGATATGAAGGAGACGGAACTGCAAAATGGAACCATAGACGCCATCTGGAATGGCTATTCTGCCACTGATGAACGCCGAGAGAAAGTTGCCTTTAGCATTCCATATATGGAAAATCAGCAGGTTCTGGTTGCCAAGAAAAGCCAGCAGATTCATTCAGTAGAGGATATGAAGGATAAGACCTTGGGAGCTCAAGCTGGATCCTCTGGTTATCTAGACTTTGAAGCCCAGCCAGATTTATTGAAAAATCGTGTCAAAGACCAGAAGGCCAATCAATACCAGAGTTTCAATGAAGCCTTGATTGATTTGAAGAATGACCGAATTGATGCCTTGTTGATTGACCGAGTGTATGCTAATTACTATCTTCAGTCTGAAGGAATATTAAATAACTACAATGTCTTTTCAGCTGGATTTGAAAGTGAATCTTTTGCTGTCGGTGTCAGACCTGCAGATAAAAAATTACTCCAAGCTTTAAACCAAGCTTTTGTTCAACTATACCAAGAAGGGAAGTTCCAAGAGATTAGCCAGAAATGGTTTGGAGAAGATGTGGCAACCAAAGAAGTGAAAGAAGGAAAATAAAATCAATAGTAAGCCTAGTTTTATCTTTAAAACTGGGCTTTGTTTTTTTATAGATTTTATTTTATAAAGTAGGAGTAACTTCCAAATTTTTTAGCTATTTTGGGCAGATCTTGTGCATCTAGCTTCATTCTGTAATCCCTTATTAATAGCTAAAACTCAATGAAGACCTAATAAAAAATATCAGAAAGTTCCTTTTTATAATCAAATTACATGAACAATCAAATAATATAGAAAATCTCTAAAGTAATATAAATTTTATTTTTGTAAGGGCTTACCACAAATAGGAGTTTGTGAAATTACTTTAGCGACTATACATGAAAATGCTTGATTTATAGGAAAAAAAAGAGTATAATGATGTGTAACCTCTTAAAATATGCCTATATATTTTAGGGGGGGCTTTTTATTTAGCCTTCTTAAATATATTAACTGATAATTATCAGAAAAAAGGAGTAAGGGAATGTTTAAACCCAAAGAGCATCATGTTCGCCAATCGCAAGTGGAGAAATTCACACGTTACAGTATTCGTAAGGTTAGTTTCGGTGCGGCTAGTGTGGCTGTAGCTACTGGATTGTTTTTCCTTGGTGGAGGAAGCGTCCAAGCGGCTGAACAACTAACTAATCCAGAATCTACAGAAGTTCAAAATCTAAATGATAAGTCCCCAGATTCCTCTAAGGAAGTTGCTGGACAATCATCTGCTATTGATAAAGCTTCTGATGGACAAAAAACTAGTTCTGTTAAAGAGTCTACTACTGACAAACAAAACAGTGAAGTTAAAACTCCAAATGTAGTGACGGAAAAAGTTGCTATTAATACCGCATCATTAGAAGATTTAGTTGCTAAAGTTGAAAGTAGATTGAGTCAATTAACTGAAGACAAGAAAACAAAATCAGTCATTGATGATGCTAAAAACTTGGTTAATAAAGCAAAAGAGCTTTTAAATGATGATACAAAAACACAGGAAAAAGTGGATGCACAAGCTAAACAACTTTCAAGTAGCCTAGTCATTTTAAACAGTATCAAATCAGAAGCAACAGAAGAAAAGGAAACTAAAAATCAAGATCCTCGTAATGGAAAAGCCATTCCTGGAAAAGGTGAGAGTGGTTTTAGAGCAGATGCTTATAAGCTTGATGATAGTAATAATGCTCAATTGCCAGATACAGCTACAACAGGTACTGATAAATTTACATTTGTAGCTTTACCGGAAAATGATCCAAGAAGAAATTCTGGAGCTATTGCACTAGCAGCTGGTAGAGCAGGAGATATAGTTGTATATGGAACTGGAGCAGCTCCTACAGATTTAGAAATAGAAATGTATTCTTCTCAAAGAACTGGTCAAGTGGAAAACCCAGTAGCAATGTCAACAGTAAATGGAGAACCAGCTACATCTCCAGGTAGAATGGATTACCCACTTTCAAAAGAACAGGTTCAAAAATTACAAGAAGAAGCTAAATTATGGAGAAATAAGGAAAAACCTGATGGTAATAGAATTTCAAACAATCCTGCAACAGTTTTTGGAAGTTCTGGAGCTTATGAATTTTTGGCAACAGAAATTTATAAGTTAGGATACGAACAAGGAGTAGACCGTGTTTATATTCCAAATATCTCAAATCGTTTTGCAGTTACTGAGAAAGCTAAAGAGGTAGGTTGGAAAATAAAATCAATTGAACCGAGTAACATGCCTCCTGGTTTAATATATGACAGGGAAAGTGATTCGGTTCAGGGTAGAGTAGTTGCAAATCTTCAAAATGGTGTCTATGATTTTAGATTTGATGTGGCAGCGGAGAATGAAAAAACTCATCAAATCGTTAGAATGAAGTTTCAAAATTTAAGATCTGGTTGGATTGGATGGCAAGATACACAACCACCTAAAATTGAAGTTTCTAATGATGCATATGAGGTAACTGTAGGTCAAAATGTTAATATTGAAGTGAAATATAGTGATGATGCAGGATCTAACTTTTCTGGAGACAAAAGAAGAGTAAAATATACTTTAAAAGATGGAAGAGTTGTTGAAATTGGTAATCAATCATATAGACAAGCAGTATCAGGATTAGCAGGTTATCCAACTACAAAAAATCAAGGAACTGCACCAACTTCAATACCTGGTGTAGATTATGACTTATCTAGAGATAAAACACCTACTGAAAAAGAAGCTAATGGAGATGAAAAAATATTTGGTAAAGGAATGTTAATAGGTTCTCCAACAAAAGCTGGTATATATACAGTTTCTGTGTTTGCTAAAGATTATAATAATAAAAATAAATCAGATACTACATGGATTCATTCTGGCCATGAAGTACAGAAGTACATGACAGTAGTGGTTAAACCAACAGTAACTGTAAAAAATATTCACGCATATGCAACAAATATTCCAGTAACAATCTCAGAAGGTGCTTCATCAGCAGAATTAACATTGCCAAATGGTAAAGTTATTAAATTAGAAGCAAAAAATGGGAATTGGGCTCTAGCTGATGGGGGAGCTGTGCTTGGGCCAGTCGGTGGAGAAATTAATGTTCCTGTATCGCAAGAAGATACAAAAGATGCAGCAGTAGACACTATTAAAGTAAAAGCAATAACGGAAAATGTTAAGGCAACTCTATTAAGAAACGAAATAGAGTTATTAGGCGATGATGGTCAAAAACACGCAGCAAGGTTAAGTGAAACAACTGGTCATTGGGAACTAGAAGATGCATATAAAGAAGTGAGAACTCCGACATCAAATGGTGGATATAAACTTACAAAACGTCAAGTTTATACAGAAGTGCAAGCTGATGGTTCTACAAATTATTATATATACTCTTATACGAGAACTTTTAATGCTGATGATAAAGTAGTAAGCGTAGATGAAGTAACTAGACCAAAAACGGTTGTACCTAGATTAAATACTGAAAATACTGATGGAGCCACTACAATTGTAGAATATGATGCTGTAACTAAAGAATGGAAATCTTCAGATGGTTCTAATGTAACGGCAACAAAAGAAGGGGATTTCTGGAAAGTTAGAACAGAATCAGGATTTACAGGATTGATAAAGGGAAGTAAAGCTGAGTCACTAGAAGACAAAGGTTCGATTCTTAATGACGCTCCGACTGCAAGTTCAACTTCTTATACTACAGTAAAAGGTGCTACAGTGGACTTAGTGAAACAAGCATCAGCTGCAGTAACAATTAGAGATACAGAAGATGATGCAACTACATCACCTAAAAAAGAAACAACTGTAACTAAAGTAACTGTAACCGCACCATCAGGAAAACAAACAGAATATACAGATATAGAGCAAGCAAAAGCTCATTTACTATCAGAAGTAGGTACTTACACAGTTAAAGTTGAAGTGAAAGATAGCAACGGAAATGTTGTGACTGCTAATACTGATACTGAAACTGGAACTGATAAGGGTGCTGAAACTGCTGTAAATTCAACTACATATACAATTACAGTTGAAGATCAACCAACCAATAAATTGTATACAGTTGAAGATGATACAGTAACAAATGATCAGTTGAAAGAAAAAGTAAATCCTACAGCAGTAGAAGGCTTTACTCCAACTAAAAATGATATTACAGATATCCCAACGACTGCAGGTAAAGCAGGTCAAACATTGCCAACTCCTGCAACAGTTACTTATACAAAAGGAACTGAAACAATTTCAGTAGCAACTAAAGTAGATGTTGTAGTTTTACCAAAAGTAACTCCAGAAGGTGTAAAAGTACTAAAAGATAGCACTGGTTTAGAAGAAGTGGTAAAAGCAAAAGCCACAGAAGCAGCTACAGCGACAACTAAGTTGCCAGATGGTGTAACTGTAAGAGTTAAAGAAGTTAAAGCAGGAACAGTACCGGCAACTACAGCAACTGGAGTACAGACACCAGCAACAGCAGTTGTAGAGTATGTAAAAGATGGTAATGTAGTTGCAAGTAAAGAAGTAGAAATTCCTGTAACAGTAGTAGGTTCAACAGCAAGTAAGGTTGTAGTGTTCGAAGGTGAAAAACCAACAGCTGAACAAGCGAAAGAAGCAGTAACACCAGGAACAGATGGTATAAAAGGTGAACCAACAACATTACCAGAAACAGCAGGTAAGGCAGGGGCAACAGATGTTAAAGTAGACGTACCAGTAACATACGACAATGGTAAGTTGACGGAAACAGTAAGTGTACCAGTAACAGTATTACCAAAAGCATCAGGCGAAGTTGAAGTACCAAAAGGTGAGAGTGTAGATAAAGTTAAAGAAGTTGCTAAAGCAAAAGCAACAGAATTAGTAGAAGCGGCAGACTTCAAAGGAAAATTACCAACAGGAGCGACAGTAACAGTTGGGGATATTACAGAAGAAGTATTAGCGACAATAACTGCAGAAAAGGGTACAAACAAGGGTGTTGTAAATGTTCCAGCAACATATACAGTAGATGGAAAAACGTACCCTACAACAATTCCAGTAACAATTAACGTATTAGGTTCAGAACCAAAACCAGTCTACACCGTAGAAGGAACAAAACCAGATGCTGAGAAAGTTAAGAATGCTGTAACACCAGGTACTGGAGGAACAACTAACGCTCCAATAGAAGCAGGATTACCAGATACAACAGGTAAAGCAGGAGCAACAGATGTAACTGCAACAACAACAGTAACATATCCAAACGGAACAGAAACAGTAACAGTACCAGTAACAGTGTTACCAAAAGCGACACCAGAAAAAGTAATCACATTAAAAGATACAACTGGTGACAACCTAACAACAGCTGTAAAAGAAAAAGCACAAGCTGCACTAGGTAAATTAACACTACCAACAGGAGTTACAGTAGAATTAGATCCAAATCAAACATATACTGTTCCAGCAACAGATTCTAATGGTGATAAAGATACTGTACCAGTAAAAGTACAATACAAAGACGCTACAGGTACAGTAGTAGCAGAAGATACGATTACTGTACCAGTAACAGTAGTAAGCTCAACACCAAGCAAAATCGTTGTATTCGAAGGTGAAAAACCAACAGCAGAGCAAGCGAAAGAAGCCGTAACACCAGGAACAGATGGTACAAAAGGTGAACCAACAACATTACCAGAAACAGCAGGTAAAGCAGGAGCGACAGACGTTAAAGTAGACGTACCAGTAACATATGATAATGGTAAGTTAACAGAAACAGTAAGTGTTCCGGTAACAGTATTACCAAAAGCATCAGGCGAAGTTGAAGTACCAAAAGGTGAGAGTGTAGATAAAGTTAAAGAAGTTGCTAAAGCAAAAGCAACAGAATTAGTAGAAGCGGCAGACTTCAAAGGAAAATTACCAACAGGAGCGACAGTAACAGTTGGGGATATTACAGAAGAAGTATTAGCGACAATAACTGCAGAAAAGGGTACAAACAAGGGTGTTGTAAATGTTCCAGCAACATATACAGTAGATGGAAAAACGTACCCTACAACAATTCCAGTAACAATTAACGTATTAGGTTCAGAACCAAAACCAGTCTACACCGTAGAAGGAACAAAACCAGATGCTGAGAAAGTTAAGAATGCTGTAACACCAGGTACTGGAGGAACAACTAACGCTCCAATAGAAGCAGGATTACCAGATACAACAGGTAAAGCAGGAGCAACAGATGTAACTGCAACAACAACAGTAACATATCCAAACGGAACAGAAACAGTAACAGTACCAGTAACAGTGTTACCAAAAGCAACACCAGAAAAAGTAATCACATTAAAAGATACAACTGGTGAAAACTTAACAACGGCTGTAAAAGAAAAAGCACAAGCTGCACTAGGTAAACTAACATTACCATCAGGAGTTACAGTAGAATTAGTTCCAAATCAAAATTATGCTGTTCCAGCAACAGATTCAAATGGTGATAAAGATAATGTACCAGTAAAAGTACAATACAAAGACGCAACAGGTACAGTAGTAGTAGAAGACACAATTAGTGTACCAGTAACAGTAGTAAGCTCAACACCAAGTAAAATCGTTGTATTCGAAGGCGATGAAGTAACCGCTGATGCAGCTAAAGGTGCAGTAACACCAGGAACAGATGGAACAAAAGGTGAACCAACAACATTACCAGAAACAGCAGGTAAAGCTGGAGCGACTGATGTTAAAGTAGACGTACCAGTAACATATGATAATGGTAAGTTAACAGAAACAGTAAGTGTTCCAGTAACAGTATTACCAAAACCAGAAGCTGATGAAATTTTAGTTGCTAAAAACAGCGACAAGGAAAAGGCTAAAGAAAAAGTACTAGCTCAAGCTGAAAAAGCAATTGCTGATGGAACATTTACAGGTAAATTACCTCAAGGAGCAACAGTTACTGTTGATAATACAGTGCCAGTAACAATACCTGAATTAACGGATGATACTGAAGTAGATGTAACCGTTAAATATACTGTAGATGGTCAAGAAAAAACTACAACGGTCAAAGTTCCAGTTACAGTAGTTGAGAGTGTACCTCAAATCGTACCAGTAGATGAAAACAACAAGCAACCAGATCCAGAGAAAAGTATTGATAAAACAGATTATCCAGAAGGATCTACATTTAGATATAAGACTCCAGATGGACAAACATCTCCAATCGATGTAACAACACCTGGAGATAAAGATGTTATTGTTGAAGTACTAGATAAAAATGGTAATCCAATTGTAGAGGTTCCAGCAACAGTACGAGTAGTAGGTAGCACACCACAATTTGTGGTAGCAGATCCAACTAAGAAACAACCAGAAGCGAAAGACAGTGTTACACCAGGAGACTATCCAGAAGGCACAACCTTTGAGTACAAGACACCGGTAGATACAACAACTACAGGCGAAAAAGATGTAACTGTTGTAGCTAAGCTAAATGGTCAACCAATTGCAGAAGTTCCTGCAAAAGTAGTGGTTGTAGATCCTAAGACACAATACGTAGTAGCAGATCCAAGCAAACCACAACCAGATGCAGCTAAGAGCATTGATCCTGAACAATATCCAGATGGCACAACCTTTGAGTACAAGACACCTGTAGACACAACAACACCAGGCGAAAAAGATGTGGTTGTTGTTGCCAAAAATGGAGAAGATAAACTTGTAGAAGTACCAACAAAAGTGAAGGTCGTACAAGGGAATCCACAAATCGTTCCAGTGGATGAAGGTAAGAAACAACCATCTGCTGAAGATAGTATTGATCCGAATGATTATCCAGAAGATGCAACATTTGAGTATAAAGAAGAAGTAGATACATCTAAACCAGGTGATAAGAAAGTTACCGTTGTTGTTAAACAAGGGGATAAAGTATTAGTTGAAGTACCATCTACAGTACGAGTAGTAGAAAGTTATCCTAAATATGTACCAGTAGATCCAGCTAAGA